>JAAEQG010001105.1 GCA_024231775.1 bacterium | reverse complement strand
TTAGGGGCGGAGGCGGGGGATGAGCTACTCTTACGCGGGGTCTTCTTCACAAGCTGTCTGGGGCTGCTGGAGACCGGGGCCGGTCGTCTCGCCGGTGGGCACGCCGCCCGTTCCACAGCGGACGGAACCCGAGCCGAGCAAGCTTACCACGAAGCGAACCCCAGGGCCAGCCCACCAAGGATGGGCCGCTCGGGGCGGGCATCCCAGAAAAGGGGGGGCGATTATGCCGCCCGGTGGGTGGCATGCCCTCATCCCGGCGCAGCCGGGAGGTGGGCATGGGCGCCGTTCCACCTTGGGTCGAGCCAAGTAGGGCAGGTCAACGACCTGCCTCCCCATCCGGCGCATAGTCGCGTATCGAAGCGGGGACGCTGCTTTGGCAGGTGGATCACCTGCCCTACCCATCTGTGCCGAATAACGAGCCGCGGACTTCAGTCCGAGCGGCCACTCGAAAGCGAGCAACAAGATGATCCGGGATCGGGCAATCGGCACAGTTGAACCGGCTCTGGTGCAAGTCGGCAGCCCCTGTGCTACTGGGGCTGGGCGGTTCGGGCCGCATCGCACATGGCTTGGAGGTTCTCCGAGGAGACGCGCTGGGGGTCGTACGTGCAGCCTGGAGCGATCAGGATGGGCCGGTCGCCAGCCTGGGCGACGGCATCGCGCACCTGGGCGGTGCAATCCTCCGGCGTGCCATCCGCCAATACCCCCAGGTTATCCACTCCGCCGCACAGCGCCGGGGCCACCTGGTCGCGGGCCTGGGCGATGGATGGGCCGGCGGCCCGATCTGCCCAGTTCAGTACGTGAACCGGGTATCGGGCGAAGGTCTCAAAACCAACAGCCCGCCCACACACGTGAAGCACGTTGAAGCGTCCGCCGGAGGCAGCTTCGAGGATCTGAAGATCGGTGGGGCGGACCAGGTCGTCATAGGTGCCCTCCGTGCCCGGTGCGGAATCCACCCAGTCATCCCGGACCGAGAGGAACACGCCGTCAGCGCCGGCTTGCAGGCAGCGCGACGCGAAGCGGGCGAGCGATTCGCCCAGCGTTGCCAGGGCACGCCGGACCAGGTTTCGATCCTGGGCCAGGAACAGGCGGATGATGGTGCTGGCAACGTCCTCGTGCGGCTCGAGCCTGGGGGGGGTGCTTCTGCCCTGGGGTTTGACCAGCCGGCGAAGCGTGGTCCAGGCGTTGAAGACCGTGGTAGTCAGCAGGACTTCCCCACGCAGCTCGGCGGCGAGGGTCTCGATCAGCTCCAATTGGCGGGCGAACTCGGGCTCGTCGCCGCTGAACGCCTCCGACGCCGCCAGATCCTCCATGGTGCGGATTTCGCCGATACGGGGGACCCCGTTGTCGTTCATGATCTTGAGAAAGTCCAGGTCGTAGCGGCGTAGGTGGTCCAGGTGGGCTTGCGCAGCGTCGCTGCCGTAGCGCTGGTGGGGCGCGAAATGGTGCCAGAAGCTCACCGGACATCGATCCGGTTGGCGCCCTTCCAGTACTGCCAACACCCTTTTTATCTTCTCCGATCCAGCCACGCGGCGAATCTAGGGTCTGACAGAAGACCGGTCAACACGCCGCTGGGGAAGGCGGGTTCCGGTGCATGGCGGAAACGGAGGTATCTGAGGTCAATCGCGCTTGATGCGGTCGATACCGCCGAATCCGCGCCGCCAAAGACGGTCCTCGGTGCTTCCGATAACCACCGCAGGGAGTCTGCCAGTCTGCTCAGCGCGTAGCGCTGGGGTTGGGCTTGGTGCGGCTCGGTAGCGCCCCTGCGGATGTACCGGCCCGAGCGCGGGTCCGATATGTGCGGGGGACGATCGCCCGGTGAAGGTGCTGGACCGTATGGATACTCGCCAGTCATACCTCTTGCTTGACCCGCCCAGCTTGGCGGAATTCTGTCGGCGTGGATCTCTACGCGAGAAGGATGCGGCCCAAAGTGCGCCGTTTCCCAGCATCGACCTCATCCTACTGTCGGGTGCGGTGCGCGACGCCGGATTTCAGCCGATCTACCTGGACGCCCAAATGGACAACCTGGACTGGGACATGTTGGCCGGCAGGGTGCGTGGGCGAGGGATCGCGGGGGTCGTATCGCTAATCTCCAGTTCGCAGATCGACGCAGAGTTGGAGAAGCTTCGCGAACTCAAGATCGTGCTGGGCGGCGTACCGGTCTATGCCGTCGGGACGATTATGATCCAGCTCGAGCCTCATCGTGTGCAGCGCCTGCTGCAGGAGAACCCGTGGCTGGACGGGATAATCCTGAATGCTGCGGAGCACAACCTCGGGGTGCTGCTTGCCGCCTCCGATCCCGAATCCGTCGAACCGGTGAATGTTGCCGTACAGCGTGCGGACGGCCCGCTGGTTCCGGAGATTCGCGTGAGCCACGGCGGTTCGTTGCGCATCCCGCGACCGGAGCACGCGATTTTCAGGGATCGGCGCTACTGCTTCCCGCAGAGCAAGAGGACTCCGGTCACCTGTGTGCAGTTCTCCCTTGGCTGTCCGTTTACGTGCGAGTTCTGCATCGACAATCAACTCTACCGCAAGATGCTCTACCGTGAGGTGAGCGAGGTCGTTGAGGAGCTGGTGGAGATAGACCGGCTGGGTTTCCGCGAGGTGTACTTCAAGGATCTTACCTTTGGCCTGAACAAGAAGATCAGCACGGAGTTCCTGGAGGAACTGGCCGCCCGGAAGCTGAGACTGCGCTGGCTGTGTACCACCCGAGTGGACGTGGCTACGCCGCGCATGCTGCGGCTGATGCGCCGGGCGGGATGCTACGGAATAGAGTTCGGGGTCGAGCATGCCAAGGAAGACGTGCGCCAGCGGGTGACCAAGCGGATCTCCAACGAGCACATTCGCGGGGTGTTCGCCGACTGTCGCCGTCTTGGAATAGAAACGACGGCGTTCATTCTGCTGGCGATGGAGGATGACACCGAAGCCGACGTGCGGGCGACGATTCGGTTCGCCCGGTCGATCCGGCCGGACTACGTGTCGTTCAACGTGCTCAACGCTCTTCCGGGGACATCGCTGGAGGCGCGGGCTCGCCGCGAGGGGTTCTTACGCGAAGGGGCGGAGGACTATCGGTTCGTAGCCAGCAACATCAAGCACCGCTACTTGAGCCCAACGCAAGTCGAAGCTCTGCGGCGGGAAGCCAATCGGACGTTCTATTTTCGCCCGTCGCTGGTCTTGGACCGGTTGCTGAAGCTCAGGAGTTTCTTCGAGTTTCGCAAGCTGGTCAGGCTGAGTTGGGACACTGTGTGGAGGCCGCTGCTATGCACCTGATGGCAATCCCTCGACACCAGGTCGGGGCTACGATGGCGGAGTATGCCAGGATTGCGGCGTCGCTGGTCGGTCCGGCGGATCGTCCGGATTCCGTGGCCCGTTTCGAGCAGGCCTTCGCCGAGTACGTTGGCTGTCGTAATGCTATCGCCGTCTCCTCCGGGCGCTTGGGTATGCACCTGGTCCTCTCCCGACTTGGGCTTAGCCCCGGTGACGAAGCCATCGTTCCGGCGTTCAATCTCTTTGCGGTTATCGAGCGGTTTTGCCGGTTAGGCATCGTTCCACGCTTCGCGGACATCAGCCGCACTGATCTCAACCTGGATCCAGCCTCCGTCGAAGCTTGCCTGACGCCCAAGACGCGGGTGCTGCTGGCGACGCACATGTTCGGGCATCCGGCGGACATGGATGGGCTGGTGGACCTGGCCAAGCGACGCAACCTGCTCTTGCTGGAGGATTGTGCGCACGCGCTCGGTTCCCGATACCGGGGTCGTCCGGTGGGGACGTTCGGGGCGGCGTCCATCTTCAGCTTCAGTGTGCTCAAGCTGGTCACCACATTTGGGGGGGGGATGATTGCCACGAACGATGATGCCCTGGCGGCAGGGATTAGGAGTGATCTGGCTGACCTGCGTCACGAGCAGCCGCGCCCGAGCGGACTGAGGCGGGCGCTCACTGGTACCATTATGGACGTGGGCACCCGGAAACTCGTGTTCAGCCTGGGCGCTTGGCCTCTGCTGAGGGTATTGCGGGCGCTCCGGCCGGACATTCAGCAACGCATGATGACCGAGACGCCCCATAGGGTGGCGGACTTCGATCCTCGGAGTACGCCGCCAATGCACGCATTCCAGGCCCTCTTGGGGCGAAGTCAGCTCACCCGTGCGGATCAGCTAATCAATCGACGACGCCAGGTCGATGCCTGGCTCGATGAGGAACTGGACGGCATCGAGTCAGTAGACCGACTGCGCTGCCGAGCGGGGGGCGAGAAGAACGGTTTGTACTACGGGATACTCGCCGAGCGATCGTCCGAGCTGTCCGAGTACCTCTTCCGCCGGGGGATCGATTCGGAAACCAGCGAGTACCTGAACTGCGCAGATCTGGACCTCTACCGGGCGCATCGGGCGGAGTGTCCCGTTGCCCGAGAGGTGCAGGCCCGCATCGTGCGGCTGCCTAACTATCCGGGACTGGGCCGGGGCGATGTCCGGCGAATCGGGAGGGCGATCCGGGAGTTTTACGCTTCCGGGCGGGTATCGTGAAGCTGACTGGGAGTGTCTCGACGATCACGCCCAGTCGGGCAGGGGACGCCGGACCGAGGAACGCAAGAGAAAGACGTTATGCGCATAGTTGTCTTCACCCTTGACGATCGCGAGTTCATCCCGTCGCTGCTGGACCCGTTGCTTGAGCGACCGGGATTGGAGATCGTGTCCGTGCTCGTATCCAACCCTCCGTATTCCTGGAGGTTCCTACGCAAGCGCATCGGGTTTCTGATCCGCAACCGATACCCGTTCTGCATACACCTCGGCGATTGGGCACGGCGCATCGCTGCCTGCCTCAGGTCGAGGCTGGGTCGCTGGCGCGGCGAGCCCAAGTTGGTGGACATGCTCCGGGCGAAAGGCATCCGCGCGGAGTACCTCAAGGAAATCCGCTCCGAGAGCGCCCGCGAGCAGTTGCGGGCGCTGGATGCGGACGTGTTTCTGTTTTGTCCCTTCGACCGGATTGTCGGTTCCGAGTTTCTGTCCATCCCCCGGATGGGCACCTACAACCTCCACCTCGGGAAGCTCCCCGAGTATCGGGGGGGACTGCACTCCTTCTGGGTGCTGCGCTTCGGAGACACCCAGGCGGGCGCCACCGTTCACCAAGTTACGGAGGAACTCGACGCCGGTGACATCGTTGCCGAGCGCCGTTTTGCGGTGCGCAGTAGTTCCGTGCATGAACTAATGAAAGAGACGATCCGAACCGCCGCCAAGGTGGTGGTGGAGGCTTTGGACCGGGTCGAGGCGGGAAACTGGACGCCCGTGGATACAAGCGGGCGACCCACCGCGTACCACATGCTCCCGACTCGAGAGGACTTCCAAGCATTCTACGCACGAGGGTGTCGCCTGGTATGAACCGGTCCTGCGATCCAACGAGTGCGTCCGAGGCCCGCGAGCCAAGTGCCAGGAGGTAGGCAGATCACTATGCCCAGCACCGCTGTCCAACCCGTCGCCGCCGAGTACAGGTTCGCGCGGTTGCGCGCCCGACTCCAACGCCAGGGCGACGAGTTGCTGGACTTTGCCTTTGGCAGCTATCGCCCCGCGCCTCCGGAGCAGGTGGCGGTGATGCTGGCGGAGACGGCGGGCACTGCGCTGGATACCGCCACTGACGCGGAGATGTCGCTGCTCGAAGAAGACCTCACGGCGATGCTGAACCGTGAGTACGACTTGGAGGTGCCACCGGGTGGGATCCTGGCGACGCCGAGCGGGCGGGCCGCATTGAGCGTTCTGGTGGACTCGGTCGTCCGGGCGGGCGATCAGGTGCTGACCACCACGCCCGGTTACCCGGTCCTCGCGGAGTTGGTGGCCCAGCGGGGGGGGCGGATCTGCGAGGCAAGACTCGATCCGGGACGCGACTTCGCTCCGGACCTCCAGGGCGTGGCGGCAGTCGACCGCGCGCGCATCGCTTTTGCGGGAGTGAACTATCCGAACAACCCCACGGGGGCAGTGGCGACGCCTGAGATCGTGGAGCTGCTGCGTACCGGCATTCCGGACAACGCTCTGCTGTTCAACGACGCCACCTACGCACCGCTGGTCTTTCAGGGGGCGGGGCGTTCGCTGTTGGAGAGCGAACAGCTCGAGCTGGAGGGACGGCGAACGGTCGAACTTCACTCGCTGACCAAGCCGTTCTCGCTGGGACCGCTGGGGATGGCGCTGCTGGTCGGTCCGGAATCGCTCATCAGGGAGATTCGGCGCAACAGCGAGTATCGCTGGGCACCGCTGAGTTCGCTGACCGTGCGGATCGGGCGATGCTGTGCGCGAGACTGGGGCTATCTCTGCCGCCTCCGTGCGGAGTTGGCTCACAGGGTGGCGCGTCTGCGTGTCGTGCTCGAGGGGATTGGGTTTCGTCCGTTCCCGACTCGCGCGGGGATGCACGTCTTGTGTGACACCCCCAGCGCCCTGAATGGCGCGTGGCTTGGCGGAGCCCACGAAGCAGGAGAGGTGCTGCTGGACGAGTGGAACCTGGCGACGGTCACGTGGGAAGAAACCGATGCGGGTTATCTTCGCTTTTCGGCGCTCTACAGCGATCGCGATCTGGAGGCGTTGGAGGACTTGCGTGGCCGGCTGAGCCTGGAGTATGCATCGTGACCGCCACAGGGCGTGAACACTTCTGGGAGAGCGCGTCGGTGGTAGATCTTGCCACCGTGCGGGCCGCGCGGCGTGCGGCGGGGATTCGCATCCGCCAGGCGACCCTGGCGGATATCCCCAAGCTGGTGGAGATCCACAGGGAGGGCATGCCTGATGACTTCATGGTTCGACTCGGGAGTGTGTTTCAGAGGAAAGTGCTGTTTCCGGCCATGATTCAGTCGGAAGACACCTGCGTTTACGTTGCGGAGCATCGGTTTGGCGTGGGCGGTTTTCTCATTACTCGCGAAGGCTACGGCGGTGTCGTCACCCAGCTGCTGAGCAGCCGGCCGGTGTGGTTTCCGGTGTCTTGTCTGCACGGAGCGCTGACTCACCCGAGTATTCTACCGCAGATGTGGGGAGTATTGGCCCAGTTGAAGTCCCGCAATGCCGAACCTGAGGACTGCGCGTCAGCGGAGCTATTCCTGATGGCCGTGGCCAAGTGGGCACGGCGTGAGGGGCTGGGGCAGGCGCTTGTGCAGCACAGTGCTCGGCAGCTCCGGACCCGGGGGGCGCGGACCTATCGTGTACTGTTCCATTCCATGAATGTTCCCGCGGACCGCCTCTACGAGCATACGGGCTTCACCAAGGAGCGCGTGCTCTGCTTTGCAGGACAGACGTGGCGTCAGCGAGAGATGGACCTTCGCGGTACGAGCGGTACGGCGGTGGTGGGCGAGGGAATGGGGCGAGATTCTGAAGGCGGATCAGTGCCGTCTGAAAGAGAGGCGTGTGCTCACCGCAAAGTTACAGCCTGAGCTCCGCGGTCCGCTCCGTTGGCAGCGGTGGGCGCTGCTGGCCGTGCTGATTCTGGCGAGTGTCCTGCGTTTCAGTGGAATCACGCGCGAGGGAATCCGCTTCGACGACGAGGGGGCCTACGCGACTGACGCACGCCTCTGGCATGGGGTGGCGTCCGCATTGACCGATGGTGAGGTGCTCAGCGCCGTGGTCCACCGGGACAAGTATGCGCTGCAAGCCCGGCTGGATGCCCTCGGTGTCGATTTCCACGACCGCTACGAGAAACCCGGTCAGGGTTATACGTTCCTTGTCGCCGCCGTGATGTTCCTGGTAGGCGATCAGCCGGCAGCGCTGCTGGTGACCAACGCGATATGCGGGACCTTGGCCGTCTTGGTGGTGTACTTGCTCGGCGCGGTTCTCTTCGAACGTTCAGTTGGGCTGTGCGCTGCCTTTCTGCTGGCGGTGTCACCCTACCACTTGGCCTACTGTCGCAGCGGGCTGACGGAAGCCACTGCTGGTCTGTTCATCCTCATAGGATTCCTGATCTGGGCGTATGGCCGGAAGTGCGGCTGGTCCCCGCGGCGCACCTTTGGTCTTAGCGGTTTGGCCCTGGGATACGCGATGGTCTGCCATCACCGTAGTGCCTACCTTCCTCTGGTCCTGGTGCTTGCGGATCTGCTCGCTGTCCGCCAGTCTGCGGGAGCATCAGCAGCGTACCCCGCATCTGGGACCAAGTACTCTGCGTTCAAGCTCCAAGCTCGAAGCGTGTTCCGCCGGTGGATGTGGCTGGGGTTGGGCATTGCCGGACCGGCGCTCGCCCTGGAGAGCGTCTTTGTTGCAGCGCGGGTCTCGGCGTATCTGGCGGACGCTCATCTTCCCCTGGTCACCTACCTTCAAGCCTGCTGGTCGTGGGCTGCGCTGGATTACGGTACGAGCTTCGGTGCAGACAGCGGCGGAGTGGTCAACTGGCAAGTACCCTATGCATACGTCGGATACTTTACGCACTGGCATGGTGCGGCTGCGAGTGTCGTTGCGCTGCTGGGAGTGCTCTGCGTGTTGAGGACCGAGGGGACCGCCAAGGCGCCGGCAATCGTCGTCACCGCAACGCTACTTCTGCTACTCTTCCAGAGGCACACGGTCGCGCGGGCACTGTCGGCTGCGGTACCGTTCATCCTGATTTGCACGAGCGTCGCTATCCTGCAGGTGGTTCGATACTTGACCGCCCGCCATGGTCCCGACAGGTTCGCCAACCACGGCGCCGGAGGGTTTGCAGTCGTGCTGACTGCTCTTGTGGCCACCGTAGGTACAGTTCACTCCCTGCAATTGCTCGGTCGACGTAGCCAGATGGTTGATGCTACTACGTTCCTGGCTGGGCAGGGAGGCGGCACCGTCGCCGTACCGCTCGACGATCGTAAGTACCGTGTCTATCTGGAGGACGCGGGAGTCGACGTGCTTGCCGAACATTACCGCTGGCGCGGCGAGCCGGAAGTGGCGCTGACGAGTCTCCGGGAGCGCGGGGTTCGCTGGATGATCATTGACCCGCGGCATTGGCATTACAAGTGTACGCCCATTTGTGAACCGATCTTTCAGTGGTGGACCCGCATGGACGCGCTCCTGACGCAGGAGACCGTTCTGGCCGCTGAGTTTCGTCACCTGCAGGACTCGCGCTGGGAGTACCTGGCGGAGGGACCTGGCACTGAATACGTGGAACTGATGAGCGAATCCGACGGGGGGAGCCTGAAGGTCTACGATCTACTGGCGCAACCGGTGGACTGCAGGACGACAATCGCCGTCGCCCGGAGAGGGCGACCGAATGAAGACGGATAGCAGCTTGACGAATGAAGAATCGACATCCAGCAGTTCAGGGTCGTCAGGGCTGCTTTCTGAAGCGCACTCACGGTGGCCGATCGTCGCATTGGGCATACTGTTGTGTGGTTTGGCGGTCTATCGTTTTACGTTGATCGGCTCGGGGCATTTCTTCTGGGGCGATGAGGATCGGTATCTGGTCGCGGAGGTGTTCGTTGACAAGTTCACTGATGGTGAGTACCGCGCCGCCGTTGGTGAGTTGTTCAAGTGTACCTGCCGTCCGGCGTTCGCTGCGATCAGCGTGCTGCCGGTGTTGATGCAGCGTCACCTGGGACCTTTGTTGGGCCTGATGCCGGGCACTTTGGAATCCTACGATATCGTTTCGGCGTTCAATGTGCTGGTCAGTCTGGGAGTGACGCTGTGTGTGTGGGGAGTAGCTCGGGCCTGGCTGAGGTGCGGGTGGTACGCGCTGCTGGTGGCGATGGTATTCTCGCTCTTGAGTTACTCGAATGTGTGGATTCGCCACCTGATGCCCTACGGCGAATCGCTGGCGATGTTCCTGGGGGCGTTGTGGTTGTTGTCCTCCGGATTCCGTAGCGAGCGCCAGTTGCGCTGGCGGGTGGTCGCGGCGGGGGCGCTGAGCGCCCTTGGCTATACGTGTTACCCCGGCCATTACGGGTTTGTACTCCTGAACGCAGGTGTGGTTCTTCTGGCTGTACCTCGGCGGGTGTGGTCCGGTCTGCTGTTTGGCGTGGCGGCGGCGGCGGTGGTGGCGGCTTTCGAGGTGCTAGCCTGGTACGCCGATACGTCCTTCATCGCCGAGACACTGGCGACAACGAGCATCCACGCCACTGCCCACCAGGGGTGGCCGGCGGAGGCGTATGTGTTTCCTCTGCTGTACCTGCGCGACGTGGAGGGTGCGATCGGGATCGTGCTGCTGGCTCTGTTCGCCGGCTTCGTGGTCCTGCGCTTGTGGCGTACGGATGCTCACCTACCCCCGGCGGCGCGGGCGGGCTTTGTGGCAGTGCTGGCTTGCTTCGTGCTGCACGCCTCGCTGGCGGTACTGCTGGGCAAGACACGTTTCTATGGACGGCTAGTGGGTATGTACCTGCCCTTCGTAACCTGCGGGGCGGTGATGTTCCTGGCGCACATAGGGTCACGGCGGATGCGTCGCCTTGGTGTGATGGGGCTGGCGACGACATCGTTGATCTGTTTCGTCCCCTTCGCGATGCGTTACGCCCAGGTGGTTTACCCCGGAGATTTCCTGGCCCAAGTAATGACCGATCTGGGGCGCGGGGTGACCTATCCTCCGGAGTCGCTCTTGGCCCATGCCGGCAAGATGCCGGACCGTACCGCTGAGGGGGCGGATCCCGAGCTGGTGAACGCCGTTGATCCCAGTCCGCTCGGCTCGAAGGCGCTGGTCCACTGGGCTTCGCATGAGGAAGCCCGTACGAGCGGGGCACGCTTCATCGGCGTAAACCTCAAGTATCTGTTCTACATCTGGGAGAAGGACCACCGCTTCACCCCCCCCGACAACTATAGAGTGGTTGCGGAAGCGCCCCATCCCTGTCAACTGCAGGCCACCGTGTACGAGTTGTATCGCCCGTGGGAGCGCCGTCGCCTCCTGAGTCGTCCGTATACGATGCGGGTCTACGAACGCGTTGACCGACAAGTCATAGCCACCAGGCACGCCAGCCTGAACCGCTAATACGAACTCTAGTTGATTACTGCCGTTTCCCGCGTTCATGCTGCGGCCCCAAGCCCCTCCCTGGGGGAGAGGGGAGGCATCTCATCGTCTATTCCCGAGAACCAATCGGCGATCAACGACTGGAAGTATCATAACTCAGTGGCAGAAGCCTGCAGCGGCCGGCGTTTCCGCAAGCCGTGCCGGGAAACCGGAGTTTGACGTCGTTCCTCGGCCAGGGGGGGCGTCGACCACTACACACCCTGAGCTTCACCACCGGCTGCCATGCGTTTATGGATCATGCACCGCAGCCAGTGCGGTCAGGTGTGCAGTTCCACTATGTCCTTGTCGTGGAGAATGTGATCGAGGTGTACCTGCTGTCCGTCCGCGACGTTGTGGCCCCAGATTCGGGCGGAGCGGATGTTGTGCTCCAGGCCACGGTAGACCTTGCGGGCGAGTGTGTGAATGTCCCCGCCGCGAGGGAGCACGAAGGGTTCGTCAAGGTCGGGCTTCTTGCCGGGCGGCTTGGCGTAGACGCGGACGACGTCGATCAGTCTGAAGAGCATCTCCGGCAGTCGGGCCAGCTGAGGTTCGTCCAGGGCGGACAAAGCCTCGATCCGCGCCCGGGCGCCGAGCAACTCGCGGAGTAGCTCGAGGTTATCCTCTGCGCCAGGGACATCGAGCTTGTTCGCGAGCATGAAGCCGGGAACCTTGAGCGTGGTGTCCGGTTGGCTGGCGACCTCGCGCGGCCCGTCCACCAGTTCGATTCCCCGCTCGGCGAGCTGATCCAAACAGGTTTCCGCGTCTTCCAGGAGGGAGTCGGCGGAGAGATCGGCGACCACCAGCAGGGCGTCGGCAGAACGCCATAATCCGGGAAAACCGGCGGGCACGTGGTCTGCGGTCAGCGGGGGGGTGTCCACCAGCTCGATCTGCACGTCTTCGTAGGGAGCCATTCCCGGCGCGGGGAGGGCGGTTGAAAACGGATACTCGGCGATCTTGACATGTGCATGGGTCAGCCCACCCACGATGGACGACTTCCCGACATTGGGCGTGCCGATCAGGGATACCTGCCCCGCGCCGCTCTTGGGAATGCAGAAGGGGTCGATTCGCGATGACGCCTTCTTGGCAGGCTGCTGGAGGGCTTTGCGCGCTGCGGAGAGCTTCTTTTTGAGCTCTGCCTGCATCTTCTCGGAGGATTTGTGTTTGGGCAGTTCCCGCCACATCTCCTCCAGGGCAGCCAGCTTCTCCTGGGGAGTCTGGGCTGCCCGGTACCTGGCATCCGCGTCGTGATACTGTGGGGTCAGGTTCAGGGCCATGGTCTCACCTCGGGGCATTATAACGGAATCGGCGGACCGAGTCGTACTCCCGGGGAGCAAGGGAGAGGGGAGGAGGCGAAGATTCGCCCAGCGGGCAGGATCAGGTATCATGCAGGCCAGAGGTCGTGTTCGCACGGTGCGGATGCGGCGTGGGGAGAGAGAAGCCGTAGCGGAGTCGAGTGATGAGCCTGACCGCGTACTTTGGGCCGGGGATCGTCGGAGCGCTGGTGGGTCTGATCTACGCGATCTTCGGCGGTGACGACTACAGTTACACTACGACCGACCGCGTGATTCTGGGGTTCGAGCTGGTCCCCGGTTTGTTCCTGATCTGCCAACTGCTCATGATCGCCGCCCAGGGTATTTTTGCCGCGGTGCTTCCTGTCCCATTCGGCAAGACCCTGCGCGGAGCGAAGTGCGTAGCCATCGGGGTGCTGATGCTGGTAGGCATGGTGTGTGGGGCGGTTGCGCAGATGTTGGGCGGAGTGGAGATCGGCTTGGCTGCCATCGTGGTTGGTGCAGCCAGCCTACTCTGTGCGATCGTGGCGGTTGGCTTGTACGTCTGGTCGCTGCCGACCGCGGTGGTGGACTTCGTCGACTGAACGCGTCTTCTCCATAACGGCAGATACTCTCCCTCATTCGTCGCGCGAGCTTTGGATATGATGATCCACGCGCATGGGGTTGGTTCGTAGACACCCAGGAGGAATCCGGTGAGTGAGCATCCGGTTGCTACAGCCCGTCGATGGGGTCTGTTCATAGTGGTGGTCATCGGTTCGGCGCCTTTGGCCGGCTCGTGCACGCAGCACGCGCCGTTCGACCCCGGAGCCTATCCGGCGTCCCGGCGGGGTCCGGTGGTGGAACTGCTGCATGGAGCTGAGGTGGCGGATCCGTATCGTTGGCTCGAGGACGAGCAGAGCGAGGAGACCCAAACCTGGGTGAGCGCCCAGAACGCCCTGACCCACGCCACCCTGGAGCGTTTCGCAGGCGTCCGGCAGCAGGTTGCGGCTGAGCTGGAGGCGGTCTACGGGGTGGATTCGGTTTCCAGCCTCTATGCCTACGGCGAGCGCTACTTTCAAAGCAGTCGCTCCGGGCTGGAGAACCACCGCAAGGTACTCGTGCGCGT
>JAAEQG010001104.1 GCA_024231775.1 bacterium | reverse complement strand
GACCATCATCGGTGCCGCGATGGCCGAGGGCTTTGGAATCTTCGGCATAACCGTGTACGCACTCACAGACAACGCGCCAGTACTGATCGCCCCCGGCGTGGCCCTCCTCGCTCTGGCGCTACAGTTCCCAACCCGCGCCAAGCTCGCCAAGCTGGTCTCCTCCGTCTCCGGACAGGCGTGGTATTGACCGTCTGCTTCGACCCGCGGCGTAATCTCAAAGCCCAGGGGGATGCAGCGTCACCCATTGTGGGCGACGGATCGAGCAGTTCTCGTTCAGAAGACGGACGCCGCCGCACACCATGCCTGTCCGCAACCCGTGAAAGCACCGTACGAATCGCCCGGCACCGCGGCGAAGTCATTATCCCGGCGTACTATCCGCATCTGTCGACACCGAGCACTCTGTGCCCCCGGTAGTGCCGTCTGGGCAGGAGGTTCCTCGCGCAACACACGTACACTTCGCACAACCCTTGTCATCCGTGTAGCAGCATGCCCGCTCGTTGGAGGCGCATTTGATCGAACAACTCTTGGAGCACCTGGGTGTGGACAGATTGTCAACCATATGGTCCGGCAACGACAGAAGAACGTCGCCGTCCGGCGCTTCCCACTGCACTGTGCCCGGTCCGAGATTGAGCACTGCCCCGGCGACTAGTTCCGCCCCGAGGGGCACCTCTTCTCCGAGCGGGATGTCCAGAACCTCCTCGTCCACGATCACGGTGACACATGTCGCCGCCACGACGCGAGTGTGCGGATCGACGTATTGAAGGGTCATCCGCTCGCTGACGATTTGCAGAACCTCGGGGAAGAGCAGCTCGAGCGTGGCGTATCGGGAGGGCGACTGGCTCTCAAACCCCTTGAGTGCATGGGCACTCAAGTCCTCGGCCGGCCGGTCCAGCCCGTGTGCACGCACATAGTCTGCGAGCGACTCCGGAAGCAGATCGGAGACCCACTCCTCCTCCGTGGAAGTGGTGCGTTCCTGCTCGGCGGACTGCTCCACCTGTGCCGGTGACTGCGCGGGCGCCAACTCCGGCGCTCCCGACCCCAGCAAGATACATCCTAGCGTGACGGCTGCGGTGAACATGATCGGTCTCCCTGCATTCGATATGGTTCCTGATTGGTGGCTCCTACAGAGCGTTGCGCTCTCGGACGTGATCCTTACCCTGAGTATATCGTCTACCACCCACTTCGTGTCAAGAGAAACAGCAAGAGAACACCCTCCGGGAAGAGCGGGAGAAGGCATACAGGGAAACGCGTCTGGGTAGACACCCTGGAATCGGACAAGCCGCAAGAACGTCGACAGGCTCCAAGGGTCGCGTAACCCCCTGCGGACCCATCACTTAGACAAGAACAGGCACGGCGCCTTATCCGAATCATGGATCCTCCCGCGTGCTTGGAAGCCCCCGAAGCCGCGGAGTGACATATGGTGGCATGTAGGCGGGCATATGTGTGTTCAACGATTCGCCACGGCGTGAAGGCGAGGTGGTGTCACCCCTGGCGGACGACGAATCAAACGAGCGGCGACGCGAAGGCGGGCGGCACCGCCCACGGGCAACGACCATACTCCGGAAACACTGACCGCGGAACACCCTCGACGCAGGCCGCAATGACGCCGGCGGAGACGTGACAACCTTGCTGGAAACGTGGCTCGATCCTGGTGTCGGCGCGGCGCCGAGTTGTGCCTCTCCAGAGAATGGAGCATGGAACCTGTCCCAAGGCCCATGTGGGAGCGGCTTTCCTGCCGGTCACGACAGGATGGCAAGCCTGTCCCACAGATTCCAGATAGGCTATACTGACCGCCCATGAGTACCGCGGTGAACAACCCGTCCCGGGCGACCTCGACGCCGAAGCTCGACCCGGAGCACGTTCTCGGTCTGGGGCGCGGGGTGCTCCGCAAAGAGGAACAGGCCATCGCCGCCGCCGCAGCCCGCCTGGATCAGGCGTATGTGGAGGCGGTTCGAGCGATCCTGAGCTGTAGCGGACGAGTAGCGGTGACCGGCATGGGTAAGGCCGGAGACGTGGGCAAGAAGATCCAAGCTACCCTCTCCAGCACGGCGACCCCGGCTTACTGTCTCCACCCGGTCGAAGCCCTCCACGGCGACCTGGGCATGATCCAACCGCAGGACGTGGTCATCGCCCTGAGCCGCAGCGGGACCACGCAGGAACTCGTCGGGCTGATCCCGGCGCTGAAACGTATCGGCTGCACGACCATGCTGATCACCGCGGATCCGGCGTCGCCTTGCGCCGACCTGGCGGACATCGTGCTGGACATCGGCGATACGCCCGAAGCTTGTCCGCTCGGGTTGGCTCCGAGTTCCTCTACGGCGGCGATGATGGCGATGGGCGACGCGCTGGCTCTGACCGTGATGGAACTGAAGAACGTCCAGCCGGAGCAATACGCATCCTACCATCCCGGGGGCGCGCTGGGGCGGAGCCTGATGAAGGTCGCCGAGGTCATGCGCACCGGGACGGACTGTCCCGTGCTCGGGCTGGAGGACACGCTGACGCAGTACGGCGAGGCGGTGGCCCGGGCTCCCCGGCGGGCGGGCGCAGCCGCGGTGGTGGACTCGGATGGAATGCTGGCGGGTATCTTCACCCACGGCGATCTGTTTCGTCTCTTTCGCCTCGCCCCCGGAGCGGTCGAACCGCAACAGACCCGAATCGCCGAAGTGATGACCAAGGCGCCCAAGCGAGCCTGCGATACGGATCTGGTGGCGAGCGCCCTGGATACCATGCGCCAACACGGGATCGACGAACTTCCGGTCGTGGATCATCAGGGCAGGTTGGTGGGGATGATCGATGTACAGGACCTCGTCGCCAAGGGGTTCTCGGCGTTTGACGATCAGTGAACGGGGGTTTCTGCCAGTGCTCCTTTCGATAGTCATACCCATCTACAACGAGAAAGCCACCCTGGAGGAGATCATCAACCGAGTGCTGGCGGTGGACCTTCCCCTGGAGCGCGAGGTCATTCTGGTGGACGACGGCAGCACGGACGGGACCCGAGAGCTGTACCCCGCAATCCAGGCCCGCTGGCCTGAACAGGCGTTCACCGTCAAACTCCAGGAGCGCAACCGGGGGAAAGGTGCGGCGGTCCGAGCGGGTTTCGAGCTGGCTACCGGTGACATTGTGCTCATCCAAGACGCGGACCTGGAGTACGACCCTCGGGACTACCCGCGGTTGCTGGCTCCGATCCTCGACGGGCACGCCGACGTGGTCTTTGGCTCGCGCTTCGTGGGCGGGGAGGCACATCGCGTACACCTCTTCTGGCATTTGGTCGGCAACCGTATGCTGACGCTGCTGTCCAACATGATGACCAACCTTAACCTGACCGACATGGAGACCTGTTACAAGGTCTTTCGCATGGAGGTCGTGCGGTCGATGAAGCTGATCAGCAACAGCTTCACCATCGAGCCGGAGCTGACCGCCAAGGTGGCCCGCGGTCGGTGGCGCGTCTTCGAGGTGGGGATCAGCTACGCCGGTCGGGACTACGCCGAGGGCAAGAAGATCACCTGGCGCGACGGCGTGCAGGCCCTCTGGGCCATTCTGCGGTTTCGCTTCTCCTGATTGTCGTCTCCCTTGTCGAGCGAGCGAATCACCCACGACGCTGTGGGCCTTTCCGTAGGAAGTACATGGCGCGCGATCGGCGAGAATTACGGGCTGATAGATCATGGGGGTTTGGGTGGGTCTGTCGAAAGTGCCACGCCGTGTCACTTTGTGGTGTTACAGCCCGAAAAGTCTTCCCAGCTTGCCAGCGCTTAGTAGTGCCATTGCCTGACACTTTCGCACCGCACAATCGGCACAGTTGGCCCATCTTCACGCTGCGGGATAGTGCCAGCTCCTGTCACTTTGCGGCGCCGAGACCTTTTCCTTCGCCCCCTCCGGGGGCTCGGTCGTTGGAGCTTGGTTACCCAGGGCTCACCCATGACCTGCGGCTGGGCCG
>JAAEQG010001103.1 GCA_024231775.1 bacterium | reverse complement strand
CGTATCCAGCGCGACTTGTGGCGTGCCAACTACGGATAGCAGGTCGATCATGTAGCGGACGTTGAAGGCGATCTCGATTTCTTCACCTTCGACGACGGCGTCAAATTCGCTCACGTCGTCGCCGGTCTCGGCAGAGGTGGCGGAGATGATGACGTGGCCCGGGGTCAGTTCGGAGCCGGGTTTGATGTGCACGCGGGTGCTGTCATTCGATTCGCGGGCAAAGATGATGGCCGCCTTGCACGCTTTCAGGAATGCGGCGGTGTCTGCTATTGTGTGTGTCACGCGCTCGCGGGGGATGATTTGCCGGTAGTCGGGAAAGTTGCCGTCGATCAGTTGGGATACGAGCACGATGTCGGTGAGTTGGAAGAGTACCTGGTTGCGGGTAGGGGTGACGGTGATGATGATGGGGTCTTTTTGTTCGCCACTGATGCGCCCCAGTTCGGTCAGCGCCCGGGCAGGGATGATGATGCTAAAGGGGTCAGGGATGGGTTGGGGCAGCGGAATGGTGCGCACCGAGAGACGGAAGCCGTCGGCGGCAGCCAAGGTGAGTTGTGAGTTTTCGAACTTTGCCAGCACTCCGGTGAGGATTGGGCGGCTCTCGTCGGTGGCAGCGGCAAACGCGACCTGGCTCACCGCTGTGCGCAACACGTCGGGATCGACAGAGATGCCATTCTCTCCATCGGGAACGGG
>JAAEQG010001102.1 GCA_024231775.1 bacterium | reverse complement strand
CGCGACGTCCAGCATAGTGATGTTCGTAAAGCCATCCAACGCCAGGGGAATCGCCTTGCGCCCCGTCCCGCCGCCGGCGTCGAGCAACCGAGCATCGTGGGGCGCGCCGTCCAACATCCGCCGGACATGCTCCAACCCGATCCGATTGTACAAGCGGTACGCGACGACGACCGCATCCCGATACTCTTCCAACCGCGCAAAGTCGTAACTTTCCCACGCCCCCGCCTGTTTCCAGTCCCATTCGGTCCAGCAGCCCGACGTATCGACGGACAATCCGTCGAGCAGGTACGCGTAATCCTCCTCGTTGTGGCTCATCGTGGCGCTCCTTTTTTGCGGGCGACGCCCGCCTGCTATCCCAGGCTCTCCAACTCGCGCATGGCGGCGTCGTACCAGGGCTTGAACCGCTCCTTGGCAGAAATCGTGATCGTGCCTTCGATGACAACTCGATAAGCCATATCGTTCTTGACCTCCTCGACGTCAATCTCCACGATGGCAAAGTGCTCGTCGTGGGCCATCCACTCTTTCACCACCCGCGCGCGCCCCCGCACACTCACGGCGACGTCCGGCGGGGACACCAGGCTCACCATCACCCGCCCGTCGCGGCACAGATTGGCAAAAGTGTCGTGGTCGCGCACCGTGCACAGGCGCAGCACTCGCGGCGTGACTGCCCGCAAACTGCCAAAGAGCGCCGTGCGGGGCGCTCCATCCGGGTCTATGGTGGCCACGACGGCGACCGGGCTGATGGCGGCGTCGGGCTTGCGCCACGCCGCAAACGCCTCTTGCGGAAGCTCGGACGCTGTAGACCAATACGTTCTTCTTCGAGTCCCTCGTGCATCGTTCATTGATTTACCTCCCCCCTCATTATATTCCAACAACGACTCCTGCACAAACCAGACCCGCCCGT
>JAAEQG010001101.1 GCA_024231775.1 bacterium | reverse complement strand
GAAGGCCGCCCTCAGCGACAAGGACAACCTGGAGGCCTCCCTGCAGCAGGTCGCCCACGCCTTCGACGCCAACCTGGATCAGCTCTGCGGCGCAGACGATGAGTTCCTGCTGCCCGAGGAGTGCCAGGTCGAGCTCTCCAGCGCGGAGCGCGCGCTCGAGATGTCCTGCACCGGTCCGGACTGCCTGTTCGATTGGACCTGCGAGTCACCGAATCAGACCAGGTCGGACTGCGAGGCAGTGGAGCGAGCATTCACCGACGGCGTGGACGAATCCGTGCAGCACGTGTGTCAGGCGGACGCGCGGACCTTCCAGCTGCGGGTCAACAACGAGGATCGCCTCTGCGTGCGCGGACAGATGGGCACCCTGCTCCAGGAGAGCGAGATGATCGACCTCCAGCGGGAGCAGGTCTACAAGAAGGTGGAGCTCCTCCTGCGGCAGATTGCTCGTCAGTACGAATACATGTCGTATATCTCCGAGCAAAACACAGTGCGGCTTGCCTTGGTCTCAACTACGGCGATCGCCATCTTCGTCGCGCAAGACGTAATACGTTCGATTGAGGCTGCATATGCAATCGCTAACGCGGGGGCGGAATCCGTGGAGTGCTTTGTCATAGGTGGCTTGGCGGTCGGGACCAACTGTCCGCAGAAGATCACCGGCGGCGGTATGAAAATTGGCGCAATAGTAGCAAAAGAGAGCGCCGTCGCCGTCCTCCGTTCGCTAGTCGACCAGCTCCAGCTCGTCAAAGAGATCGGGTTTCAAAAGCTCGCCGACAATGAGGAGATGGCTCGGCTTAGCCTGGAGCTGGATAATCTGATGGCCCAGGTGGAAAACTATGTCCACGAGTACGAGCTGCTCCTCCAACAGAAATACACCACCGAGCTCAAGATCGCCGACACCTACTACGTCGCCCAGCAGACCGCGGCGCGCTACAACGAGGTGGTCGGCTCCATCGTGGGTCGCCTGATCGGCCGGGAGTCAGGCAGCGTGTTGCTCCGGAACGCGCTGGTCAAGGAGTCGAACGAGCGGTTCCAGGACGTGCTGTACGAGGCGTACAAGATGTCTCAGGCGTTCATCTACCGCTACAACCTGGGCGCCGAGGCCACGAGCCTCACCAACCAGGTCTACAGGCTCCAGACCATCGGCGATGTGAGGGACTTCATCGAGCAGCTCACCGACCGGGAGGCCAACTACTGCGGCGCCCAGGGCCTGGACTGCGACAGCAAGCACAACCAGGCCATCTTCAAGCTGTCCCTGCGCGACGCCCTCTATCCCTACCTGCAGGACATCATCGACCCGTCCTCCGGCGGCGTGCTCACCAAGGGCGAGCGGTTCCACAACGAGATCACGAGCTCGGTGCGGCGCATCAAGCGGCGCCGGGCCAGCGGCGTGTACGAGCAAATCGAGCTGCCGATCCGCATCCTGCTCCAGAAGCTGTCCGGCGCATCAGCCGAGGACCAGTACATGCTGAGCCCCGAGGAGTGCAACCACTTCATCGTGGGACAGCGCAACGGCGGGGTCACCTCGTCCGGG
>JAAEQG010001100.1 GCA_024231775.1 bacterium | reverse complement strand
CGTATGCTCTCCAGTTGGACAATCACGGGCCGGTCAATGCGTCAAACACGCGCCTGACCGACACGCTGCCGGTCAGCGTCACGTTCACCCGCTGGGTGGTGCGCCCGCCCGGCACGAGCCTGTCCGGGGGGCAGGTCACGTGGAATGGTGCAGTCCTGGTTGGGGAACCGGTCATTGTGGTCTTTGAAGCCACCCACGTGGGCGGCTATGGCGACGTGGTGACGAACAGCGTGGAATACGAGCACGTCAGCGGCGGTGGATGGGCGCAAGCGGCGTTCCGTGTGTCTGACCCGCCGCCTGCGCCGGAGCTAGAGATCGTCAAAAGCGCCACTCCGGCTGTGGCGTTGCCCGGCCAGGTCATCACCTACGCGCTTTCGTTCTCCAACACCGGCTCGTACACCGCGACCGGCGTCGTGATCACCGACGTGATGCCGGTGGAACAGGGCGGCGCGTCCCATACCTGGACCGTGGGCGAGTTGGGGCCGGGCGCGGGTGGGATGGTCAGCGTCACCCAGGCGGTGACCCTGGGCCTGCCGTCCGGGTGGGTGCTGACGAACACGGCCACGATTGTGGGGCAGGCGAGCGAAATCATCACCACGAACAACACGAATTGGGCAACGGTGACCGTCGCCAACGCGCCGCCCGTCATACTGGAAGGCGCGGCGATCTCGGTCACGATGAGCGAGGACGGCGACCCGATCCCGTTTGGCCTGACGCTGCACGCCGCCGACGACAATGGCGACCTGCTGACGTGGCGCGTCGGCGACGCGGCAGGCCACGGAACGGCCACGGTCAGCGGCACAGGCGCGAGCCAGGTCGTGGGCTATGCGCCCGCGACGAACTATGACGGCCCGGACCGCTTTGTGGCGCAGGCGAGCGACGGCCACGGCGGGACAGCCGCGATCAGTGTGAGTTTGAGCATTCTCCCGGTCAACGATGCCCCTGTATTCGCGTTCATTGGGAATCAAAGCGTCCAAGAGCAGGCCACTCTGACCTTTGGCATCACGGCGGAGGACCCCGATGGTCCGCTGCTGGCCATCTCCGCCGTCCAGCTTCCGCCGGGCGCGCATTTTATCACCGCGACGGGGCTGTTCAGTTGGACCCCGGGCTGTGGGACGTTCGGGGCGTACAGCACAACGTTCACGGCGTCTGACGGTGCGTTGAGCGACGAGGAGACGAT
>JAAEQG010001099.1 GCA_024231775.1 bacterium | reverse complement strand
CTTGGATTTGGTCTTGGTGGGCGAGGGCTTGGCTGGGGCGGACGTCGCCTTCTTTTTTGCGCCCCCGCGCGGAGTGCCCTTCTTCGCGGGCGACTTTGATCGAGTGGTCTTGCGCTGGGCCACGTTACGTCACAACCGAACCGGGAGTTTCGCTAATCTCTTATATCACAAGGAATAAGAGCACCGAGTCGCGTGAGTATACCCCAGCTACGCGCAGCTGTCAACGGCCCGGGGTGACCCACTCACTAGCGCAGATATACCTCAACGGTACGGGCCTGGTCCGCGCTCGACTCCAGTTGGAAGATAATCTCTCCGTCGGCGGTTCGGGCTACTTGATCGTGGATCTCATGGTCCACATATACCCAGGCCTCCCGGCCAGCACTTCCCGCGATCCGAAACGCCGGTGCAAACTGTGGACCACCCGGGCCGCCGACCTTCACCAAGACGCGTTGATCGGTCGGGGCCAGCACGTAGCAGCCCTCACGCTCACTAAACCCGTCGTGGTCTCGGTCGCCGACCGTGTCCGTGACCACCTCGCCCACCGTGGGAGACAACACCGGAGGGAAACAGAAGTGGAGCGCACGGGCTTCAGCGTCCGGGTCGGCGAGTGTTGTATCCCCCAAGACCAGCAGGCAGTCCCAATCCTGCCGGGGCCTCCGGGTCTGGCCGCCATGGGCCACCGCCGTCACGCGCGCAAGCGCTTCACGTGATGCACAGCTCATCACCGGTGCGCCGCGCCCGTCGTGGACTACGAACAGCAGCCCCGGGCCCGTGCTGTCACCGCCGAAGGAGGCATAGGGTACGTGCAGCAATCGACCGCTGTCTCCCAGTTGGGACGTCGAGTGACACTTGCGCGGCAGGTCCTCCCGGCCACGGTACGAGACGGCCAGCCCCAAGGCATCGGCTGACCATCCGCTTGCCTCGGTGACACACTCTATGTGCACATACACGTCCCCGTTGGGGTAGACCGTATAGGTCCACCACTGGCCGGGGGCGTCGTCAGGGGCTGCCCCCTCTGCCGGAAGAAAGTCCCACGTGCAGGCCAGGACGACACGAACCGGAGACGCTTCGAGCAAGCGCTGCCGGGCCACCACCCGATCTCCCCAAGCAGGGAAGCTCTCCAGAACTTCCAGGCCCACCTCCTCGTCTCCGGAGATGGCCACGATGCTGGGCCCCATCACACTGCCCGCCACCAGGTTGCGCATCCGCAGGCGATCCGCAGCCAGATCGTACCAGTGGCGAATCTGGCCGTTGACCACGCCGAGTTCAAAGCGGCCACCTGCACCCACGTCCCAGCGCCGACCGCGCCGCTTCAGATACAAACCGCCGGTGTCCGAACGTGAATCGCCGAAGAGATCGGTTTGGTTATGGGCAAGGATAATGTCGTCGATCTGCAACACGCTGGGAGAGGTCAGCAGCGGAAGCGACCAACGCAACTCACGAATGTCATCCAGGGCTACGTGCTCGGCGGCGTCCATAAGATCCAGACGCAGCAGGTTCCACCCAGGCTGAAGGGGGATGTGCGAATCCGCGATCGAGCGCAGCCGCTCTCTCCCGCTGACCAGGGAGAGTTGCAGGTCCACCGCAACCGGCGCCCAGACGTTCATCAGCAGCAGGTCGTACTCGCGCCAATCACGCGGTAGCGACCAGTTGCGCGCCGCCTGGCCGTCGGCGATCAACTCGTCCTCCGGTCGGGCAAACTCGGCCCGCAAGCAGCGGCCTCCGGTGGCCTTCACCCCGGTGGAGGGGCTTAGTTGGTGGAGAGACTCGCCGCCAGGGGACGCCGACCGAAACAGCTCCAGATGCTGCTCCTGCTCGAAATCGGCAATCACCGCAAACCGGCCTCCGGACAGGTCGGCGTAGTGGGCCATCAAGCGATCTGATTGAGTGAGGGATCCGCCCGCCGGACGAAGTCCCATCCCCTGGCAGCCCCCGAGCACCAGCGGCAGCAAGACCACGACCCAGGACGCCGCGGACCTACTGCACCTCCGGCGCCAGCTTGGGTCTGATCCTGGGACCGAGTCAGAATCGCAGTCCAACGGAAAAGCCCCGTTGCCGAATTGTTCAGTAGAGGCGTTTGCTGCCCACATCGCGGCCACCCTGCGAACCGAACTACCGCGTTGGGAGCCTGAGTCGGATCGATGCCCGGGACTGGAGTCGAACCAGCACGTCCTTGCGG
>JAAEQG010001098.1 GCA_024231775.1 bacterium | reverse complement strand
TTTTATGGCACTTCGCTGGGGCCGGGGCTGGGCATCCTGGGCCGCACAGACGTCACCACGACGCTGACCCAACTGGGGGAGCAGATCGCCGCCTACGAGGAATTGGACCCCGACACGGAACACATCCCTGTCTTTCACATGGTGACCACCATCGCCGACGCCTACCCCGGCGAGGACGAGGATTATAACCACCGCGTGTCCCACGACACCACTCGCCCGTGGATCGAGGGGGCGCGGGCGGCGGGCGGATGGGCCATCGTGGACATCCAACCGGCCCACGCCAGCGTGGATGTGGAGCTCGACTTTATCGCGCCGCTGTTGCGGGAGCCAGACGTTCACCTGGCGGTAGACCCCGAGTTTGTGATGGCGGAGGCGGACGATGTGCCCGGTTCGCAACTGGGAATCATCACCGGCCCGCAGATCAACCGGATACAGGCGTGGCTGGAACAGGTTGCCCGCGCCACGGGCCAGCACAAGTTGCTCATCATCCACCAGTTCAACGACCGTATGATCGAGCGAAAGGACGAGATCCTGGATTATGCGCTGGTGGACCTGGTGTGGGACGCGGACGGTTTTGGCTCGCCCTACCCCAAAATCGGCGATTACATCCAGTACAGCGGGGAGGCGGGTTTCGATTACGGCGGGTTCAAGATTTTCTACGAGTACGACGTCCCGCCGATGACGCCCGAACAGGTGCTGGCGTTAGAACCGCCGCCGGTGTTGGTGATTTATCAGTAGGGCAACTTGCAACTTACCACTTGCAACTTG
>JAAEQG010001097.1 GCA_024231775.1 bacterium | reverse complement strand
TACGAGTCTCTTGATCGCCGATTCCTGGGGTTCGCCAAGCCTCACCCCAGGCTATCACATTCCGCCCCTCCGGGGCTACGACCCTGCTGACTGCGAGGCATGAAGCTTCGATGATCAACCCCAGACTCTGAATCGTGGATGGCGGGTGGGTTTTATTCCTTGGTAGAACTTCCGCCATCTTGATACCGCACGATCAGACGGAATGGACTGGATTATTACTTTACAGTCCCTTAGCCTCCGCTCTACCCTCTTCTACAATGTTTCCCTGGGCTAGCTTGATTCGATGCATATCGCTTCGTCGAGCTCCTGATATACAACCCCGTTGGGGTTGGGATTGTGGTGGCCACAACCCAGAGCGGCCCTTCGCTTGCCCTGGGCTTCGGGATACAACCCCTTTGGGGTTTGTTGCTCCTTCGTCGCTTTCGATTCTCTCCTTCGAACTACCTCTGACTGCATAACATCTACCCAATGCCGCCCGCAGACGGGCTGAGATCTGCTGATGGAACGGTTGGAGGCTCCACTGGGGGTGCCCGGCCCGGCGTGCCCCACCCTCCCGGCGACGGTGTTGACCCGTGAACGGTTACCTTGTGGAAGCTCGGCTGAAGTGGAAAACGCCGGGACCGCGGTCCGAACGCCGGTAACGCCCCGATGCGAACCGGTGGTAAGATCTCCGAAACGACCACGACCGGCCGGACTCAGGGAGATCGCCGTGAGCACCAACGTCTACGCCGAGCTGGAGATCGACCTCCACCGGGTCCCCGCGGGGGGACACCAGGTCGAGCTCCGTTTCACCGACCCGGCCGCCGAAGCCGAGGTCTAGTAGTGCTAGCTACAGCTTTCAAGAAAAAGAATTTCCATCTTTGTGGTTCTGTGGTATGCTTGGCGAATGATGAAAATAGATGGCCGACGCGGGCGTAACCCGCTCTGAAGAAGAATACTTTCTTGAAAGCTGTAGTTTCCCATACGTTCACGCTTCTGCGCAAGGGCAAGCCTGCGTACGCTCAAGCCAGCCAGGGACTCCGGATTCCCCGCGTTCCGCGCCGATGTTCCCGTCTGCTTGCCCTTGCCACCCCTCGATTTGTGCCCCCCTGTAACGGCCATCGAGGAAAATTCTTTTTCTTGAAAGCTGTAG
Source organism: bacterium (assembly GCA_024231775.1). GTDB lineage: Bacteria > Planctomycetota > Phycisphaerae > UBA1845 > UBA1845 > JAAEQG01. The sequence continues at coordinate 5,473 of JAAEQG010001097.1, read as the reverse complement.
TAGTGGTGCGTCGCAGCGACGACGCCGGTGGTCCTGCAGCCGACTTCGGCTCTGATCTCACCTGGCTCGGATCGCTTCTGGATACGTACCATGAGTACTACACGCAAGCGCATCGGGCGGCCGGCCGGCCCTTACCCAGGGATGATGAATCGGCTGCCGCTCTGATCCATCATAGAGTGCAAGAAGGGAGACGGGACCATGAAAAACGAGAGCATGAAGTGGGTTCGCAGAACGATGCTAGTGGTTTTGGCCGGGATGCTGGTCACTGCGCAGCCGGTGGCTGCTCAGAGCTACGTGGTGGTGGACACCGGTCAGACCGCGTGCTACGACGGCCTCGGCAACGTGATCACATGTCCTGCCGAGGGCGAGCCAGGCTGACGGCGACCGAGTATCGGCCACCTCGTCCGGGGGGTCGCGGTGGCCCAGGTGGTGCGGATGGCCGAGGTGGCCGGGGCTACTCCGGGTAATGGAGAGCGGCAAGGGTATAAGAGAGCTCGGCGTGACCTTGGCACGCGGCCATGGGGACACTCTCAACCGTTTCCCGGTGTCGTTCCTCGGCGGGCCAGGACCAGCGTCCGTCAGTTTCGGCTTCAACAATGATATCTCCGGCGCAAGGACGCGTTGTAGGCAAGCCAAGACCACCCGGCGAACGGTCCGCCACAGGGAGAGTACAGGTCCGTGTTACCTCGGTGCAGGCGAAGGTACTCAAGCGACAGTCAGGCCGGTCTCGCAAATCGAGCAGGGCGCGGAACAACTCCGGGCGTACGTGGCCGTAGTTGTTCTTGGAACCGACCGAGAGGACGGCCATCTCGGGATCTGCATGTTCTAACAGCGCTCCAAACTCGCGTGCATTCTTGGGCCAGGCCCCGTGGTGGGGGATCTTGAGCACATGGCACCGGATCGACGCCGGCCCTCTTCTGTCCGCTCGATCCAGCAGCGACGTCAGCCCTGCGCCCTCCAGATCAGCCAGGAGCACGGCAGCAAACGCGCCGTACCGGACGCACAGCACCAGCGACCCTTCGTTGTGAGCGGCTCGCTTGGTCGCACGCCGGGCCTCGACCTCCAGCCAGGAAGGGTGCAAGACCTTGAACGACAACGCCCCATAGTCGGGGATGTCGTGATCTGCTGACAAAGGGCAATATCTGACATGACCCGCTTGATTCCAGAAGCTGATCTTGTCCATCGTGCTCTGGAGGCGCTGATACTTGTGGCTGTCAACTTGTCCTTCCCCCTTCAACTCCTTCAAGTTTTCTTGGGCCCGCTGCCACAAACCATCCGGGAGGTGGAGCGCTACAGCAGGTCCTTCGCTGCGGACCCAGGCTCCCATCCAGTTGACCAAACGCTCCAGCCCAGGGAAATGATCGCTGTGATCGTGGGTGACGAACACCCGGTCGACGGAGCAGATTTCATGGAGCTTCAGCCAATCGTTGAGCGGTCGCTGCTTGGGGAGGTCCACAATCGCGCAGGCGTCCGGGGTCTGGACGAGAGTGCAATCAGCGTTGCCGACCTGCAAGAACACGATGCGGCACGTCATCTGTGGTCGTCCTTCGGCTCAAGGATCAGCTCCTCCGGCGTCATGTAGGGGCGTGGGGTATGCCTGAAGCCGCGCAAGGCCCAGGGGCGCCGGCGGAGATCCTCGAAGGTGCGGATCTCCTCGCTGAGCTCGGCGGTAAAGATCGTGCCGTCCAGGGCCCAGCCGGGTAGCTCAGGGGGCAGGGGGAGCTCGGCCTCTTCCTCTTCGTCATCCAGGCCGCTCAGATAGAGGCGGATACGGCTGTTCGCCCCGGTGCTCAACACCTCGAGCACCTGGCCGGTGACGACCTCGTACGGGCATTCTTGTTCGTCCTGCCAGCTTTCGAAGTCCTCCGAGAGCCCCACCCGTGCGAGGCGTGGCCGGGCCGGTTGGCCATAGAGCGCCTCGACCCGGGTGTTGAGCTTTTCCCGCAGGCGGTCCGGGTCCGGGGTAGTTTGCCGGGCCTGATCACGTTTGATCATCTGGCGGACCAGTCTGATCAACTCCTTATCTACCTGGGTCGGCAGTTGAAGCCCTCGGATTGAGTCGAGCTTGATATGCCGGACCGAGCGCGAAGCGAGGACCATCTCGTTGACGAGGTCGGAGCTCAGGAGGCCCAGCAGGCAGAGCAGTTGCTCTTCATCGGTCACCGCCTCCCATCCTGGCGGCGCATCAGCAGCGGGAGGCAGCTCAAGACCCTGCTCGCCTGCCTGACGGCGGGTGACGAGGCAGTAGACATCGCTATTGGGAGTGAACCCGGTGGTGTCCCAGGTCGCCGCCAACGGGTCTCGAGCGTTCCGATTTGTGCTCCTGCTGATCAGCACCTTGGCGAGGTCGAAAAGTCGTCGGTGGGCCCACTCCGGCCTCTTCAGGAACTCGCGTTGCTGCTGCACGGTGGGCGAGTCGAGCCCCTCCCGGACGTACCGTATCCAGCGTTGGTCTGACGGTACGCCCTCGGGATCGGCCCAGAAACGGCCAGGTTGGCGAAAGCTGCTCTTCCACAGCCGCCGACACTCGATGCCCTTTTCCGGCACCGGGACGGGAGGGAACGACGGCGAGAGCGTAACGCCGATGAAGGGGAAGAAGAGGGAGTCCAGACGGATGGTGGGAACACTGGGCTCGAGTGCGGGAATCGCGCTGATCGCAGCGGTTCCGTCATTGGTGGGCAGCACCAGATGACCGACGCCCAGGTAGCCATCAGTGACCTTCCGCGCTTCTCTGCCGCTCACGATGGCCCGGCCTTTGATTGGGCCTTGACCGTTACGGCCATAGATCCCCGTAAGGACGCATACCGGTTGCCGTGCGGCATGCCCCACGGTCCCCTCAGGCAGCTCCCACACCTCGAGGAGCTGGCACGTTTCCAGGAGCCGCTTCCTGGCCGGTCCGCAGCCCTGCCACGTGCTGTGCAGGAATATCTGCGGCAGCACGAAGCCGAAGATGTCACCGGGGCGCATCCAGCCGAGCGCCTTGTCGACGAACTGCGCGGCCAGTTGGAAATCCTTCTTCTTCCCCGACTCACCAAAAGGCGGATTCGCGACCAGCACGGTCGGCCGCTGGACGAGCCGCCGCTCGAGCTCCTCGGCGTCGAATGAGTTGTAGTCCTCGGCGAGGAAGTGAGGGCGGGGAAAAGGGATCGGCTCAGACTCATGGATGATGAAGTACTTCAACGTGGTGAGGAGCCCGGCCTGCGGATCAATGTCGTTACCCACGATCCGGGTTCCGAGGTAGCGCTCCTTTTCCGCCGGTCGGGAGGGGAGATCCGGCATGGAGGCCAGGCGTCGAGTCGCCGCCAGCAGCAGGCTGCCCGAGCCGGCGGCCGGATCAAAGATCAGGCGCGACTCCGGTCGTAACCGTTCCAAGGGGAGGTGCTCGAGTAAGCGATCAGCCAGCACTGTCGGAGTGTAGTGCTGCTGGAGCAGTAATCCGGCCTGATGCCCCGGGGTACGATCCAACACATGGGCCATGCGTTCGTAGATCTGACCGATGTGGTGGTAGTCCATCAGCGCGAAGGTCACCCGCCCGCCGAGGTGATGGCCCAGAAGCTGATGGGTCTCGTCGTGCAGCGAGTTGACCACCCCTTTTGCCTGCTTGAGGAAGCCATTGATGCGGTCAAGCGCTCGGTCGAGGGACTTGAGCGGATCGTTCTCCGGGAGCGTCTCCGAATCAAAGAAGCCCTTGTCCTCCAGGATACGGGCGGCAAGGTAGGCGAAGGCCACCTGGACCACGCGCTCCGAGAGCGTTCCGGCTTCCTGAGCAGGACAGAGTTGCTGCTCCAGCTCAATGACCTCCTTGATGGCGTCTCTGACCCGGTTGACGAGCTGGTCCTGCTCCCGGAGCAAGAAGGAGAAGCTATCCCGGGAGACGGTGGTCTCCAGCGTTGCGAACGACAACTGCTCCGACTGGAAGCGGGAGAGGGCCCGGGGCGTGAAGAGCCGCTCCCGGTGCCGGGCCACCTCCCGGACGAGCGCATCCTGGTCGGCCAGGGGGCGTGGCTGGAAAAGGTCGCCCTCATTGAGAATGAAGTAGAATTTGTTCGGGACCGGCAACAGCAGCGCGCCTGCCTCCCACTTCCTGAGTCGCTGCTTCCAAGACCTGATTTCTGTCTCTGTCGTGGTCTCGCAAAGCAGGAGCGCGAGGTTGTCTGGGCAGGGCTTGGCACCGTCGCGCGTCCACAGCGCATCGATCGTCTTGGGGTGGTCTGAGCTTTTAACCGGGTCTGGCAGACGTACCCGCCTGAAGGTCTGCTGGCAGCCTATCGCTGAGGAGATCCTTTCATGGATTGATTCGCTGGCCTGCATGCTCCACATCCCGCAGGGCAGAGTCTATCATCTTACGCCATCGCCGCCACCCCGGCCTCGGCCAGCGGCCAGCCGCGGTGCCAGGGCCGCCGCAACGGTACTCCCGGCGCCGGAACGGGAGTCGAAGACCACGAGTCGCGGCTGCGCACGAAGCGCGAGAAGAGGACGTTCTCGACGGTGACCAGGGGCGTCCGCTCCCAGTCCAGGGCGTGGAGCTCGGGTGCGTCCGCCGGCAGCACCAGGCGCAGGCGCAGGGAGCGTCCGGCGGTGGTGGCCCGGGCGTGGTCGTAGAGGCGACGGACGTTCTCGGCGTGGAAGAGGGCGTCGGGGTCCGGGAGGGCGGCGAGTTCGAGGGCGGCCGTCCCTCGTTCCGGGGGGAGGTCGGCTTCGCTGTCCAGGTCGGTGAAGCGAAGCTCGACCTGATGGCCCCCCGCGGGGGCCCGGTGGAGGTCGATCTCCAGCTCCGCGTAGGCGTCGGTGGTGCTCACGGCGCTCTCCCTGAGTCGAGTCCGGCGAGTCGTGGTCGTTCCGGAGATCCTACCACCGGTTCGCATCGGGGCGGATCGCGTCGCCGGGATCGAGGCACTGGGGTTGATCTCGATGGTCTGCTTTTTGGGATTGATGACCACATCGAGATCTTCCATAGCGGGGGAGGGCATCCTGATCAACGTCGGCGGCATCCTGAACGGTGAATTCGGATATGGAAGGACGCCTCGCGGAGCTTCTGGTGGAGCGCGGGACGCCTCCAAAGGGGGGTCGCCGGGATGGGGCGAGGATCGGCGGGCATCTGGCATTCGGTGACTTCTCGGAACGTCGAAGGGTGGATCGCGGAGATCGCGATTCCCTAACTGGCGCCTCGGTTCACGCAAGAGGGCGAGCGCGGGGAATGACGAGGTAACGCGCATGAGCGGGTAAGCGGGAATAACGCCGGGCACACGGGGAATGATCCCGGGCAAACGGGAATGGCCCCGGCAAAACCCCGGAATGAACTGGGTGCGGCTCTTTTGGAACAGCCCCATTTCCTTTATTTTCAATGAGATGGGTCCTTCTCTGGGCGAGTAGCAGCGCCCTTTCGGGGCAGATATGCCTCCCGGGCAGCAATAGGTAGGGGATCGGAAGGTATGGGCGAAGCCTCGGGCGCACGGTCAGCAAGCTCCAAGCC
>JAAEQG010001096.1 GCA_024231775.1 bacterium | reverse complement strand
GGTAAAAGTAAACCTCCAGTTCGCCCGTGCCCTCCTCAACCTGTTGCATAGCAAAGCCGAGCCGGTTGTCGTCCCGCGAAAACTCGACCGCGTACTTCCATTGATCCTCGCGCTTGAAATACTCGGTATAACTCAGGCGCACCACCAGCGAGGCATAGATCGCCTCGATGCTGCCCGAAAAGCGGTAGACGACCTCTGCGCGGGGCTGTTCCTCCGGCGGCGTGGGGCAGGTGACGTTGATCTGGCTGGGAAAGACGAGTTGCCCCATCTCACGAAAACCGAGGTCGTGCTCGATCAACGACTCGACGGTGGCTTCCAGCACCACCCACTCCTCGGCATCGTCCAGCCGCTCGAATCCGGCGATGGCTATCCGGGCCGTGAGGGCGTCCCGCTCTGGCACAGCACCGGCGCCCTGGGGATGCTTGCGCGCCGCCTGAATGATGGATGCGGCGTAGCAGTTGATAAACTCGGGCCGCAGCAGGACCAACACCGTCCGCATGATGTCAATCCGGTACATCATGCCCTGCCCCTGGAGCAGGCCCACGACGGTGTCGATCTCGGCCTGGGTCGCCTCGCGCTCGGTGTAACGCTGTCGCACCTGGCGGCGGATCTCGCCCATCGAGATCAACACGCCCCCCTCGGCCTTGCGTTCCAGCAGAAACTCGCGGATGACCTGGAACAGGCGCGGGCGGCTGGCGCGCGGCAAGAGGTCCCAGCGGATGCTGTCCAGTACCTTGTGCAGCAATTCCTCCACCCCCTCGCCCGTGTAGGCCGAGGTGCTGGCGTAATCGTCCAGGCCGTATTCGCCCATGACGCGGACGATCTCACGCCGCTCCACGGTGACGGGGCTGACGTCGCAGCGGGCCGAGACGAGCAGCCGGGGCGCGTCTGGGGCGTGTTTCTGGAGCGCCTTGGCCCAGTAGGGAATACCGCGAAAGGGGTCGCCCGCGTCCGAGCAGTCAAAGAGCAGCAGGGCC
>JAAEQG010001095.1 GCA_024231775.1 bacterium | reverse complement strand
CCCGAACTGCTGATCGGTGAATCCACCGCCCGGCAACTGCTGGCCGAGGCGGGAGTGGACCTGGATCAACTCAAGCGCTCGTTCGATGCGCGGGAGCGGATCAACGTGGCGACCGGCCTCCAGGTCCGCGTGCGAGCCGGGCTGGCCTACGACAGCGTGGCGACGGCCAACGTCGTCGGCTACTTTCCCGCCGCCGACAGGGAAACCGAGGGCGACCGCATCCTGGTCACCGCTTCTTATGGCGGGCCGTTCTTGCAGGAGGGGTTGACGTATCCCGGTATGGATGACGACGTCAGCAGCGTGGCCGTCCTGATGGAAGTGGCCCGCTTGTGGAACGAGTTGGGTTTTACGCCCAAGCGGACGGTGGTCTTTGCGGCCTTGAACGATGGCGGCGGGCGTTATCTGGTCCACCATCCTGTTTTCCCGGCCAGCGTGTCGGATATCTGGACTATGGTCACGCTCCAGGGAGTGGGGCCGGGCGGGCCGGACCTGGCCCGGCGAGAGGCGGGGGGCGGCCTGGCAAACGCTTTCGACCAGAGCGCCCGTCGTTTCGGTGTGCGCGCGGACGAGTTGGACAATTGGCGCTTCTTTTTCACCGGTGGCTCCGAGCGCCTGGGTTACGTCAGTTCGGATCAAGCCTACTCTGGCCTGGCGGTGGTCTGGTCCGGGGATGGTGACCACGCGGGGTCTGTCTCTGCTTCTTCTCCCGGCTCGCTGGATGAACTGGACCAAGACTCATTGGCAGAGATCGGGCAGGCGGTGGCGCATTACTTGATGGTGCTCAGTTCTCGATAAGCGAGATTGGTTCAT
>JAAEQG010001094.1 GCA_024231775.1 bacterium | reverse complement strand
GTGCCGAGGGGTTTGTTCAACCCGGGGACTCGAGGTCGCTGGCCCTTGCGCTCGCCGTAGCTGGTCTGAATCAAGGTTGGGGCCACAAACGCGAGCTCACCACGATGAGCGGCTGTGATGGTCCGGACCGGTTCATCGATGCCGTGCACCCGGCTGTCCCCCTGGTGAGTCACCGGGATGATGAACGGGTTGCCCGTCTCGATGACGTACCGCCTGATGCCCGCGGCGATCCTGCGCATCGTCGCATCAGCCAGCGGTCGAGGCCGCTCGAAGATGCTGGGACATGTGAGGCTCCAGTCGATGATCTGCGCGGCCGGGATCCAGCTCTCCGGGTGCCCGTCGCCGTGCGTGGGCTCCGGCCAGATGATCGGGGTATTGTCTGCTCGAGCGATCAGGAACAGGCGTTTCCGCGTGGTCGGTGTGCCGTAGTCCGCGGCGACTAGTGTTCGGAACTCGACGGTGTAGCCGAGGTCGGTGAGCTTGCCGACCCATTTGCGGAACGTCTCGCCGGCGCGGGTCTTGTCCGGCATGCCGTTCTTGAGAAGAGGTGACCACGACGCAAACTCGACTACGTTCTCTAAGACGATGACCCGCGGCCGAACGCGTTCGGCCCAGCGGATGACTACCCAAGCCAGACCGCGGATCTTTGCGCATCTGGGGTTTTGTCCACCCTTCGCCCGGGAGAAGTGAGTGCAGGCTGGAGAAAACCACGCGAGCCCCACCGGGCGCCCACAGCACGCTTCCCGGGGATCCACCTTCCAGATGTTCTCGATGAAGTGCTTGGTCTCCGGGTGGTTCGCCTTGTGCATGGCGATCGCCTTGGGATCGTGGTTGATGGCGATGTCGACGGGCCGGCCGATCGCGGATTCTATTCCCGTGGATGCCCCGCCACCGCCGGCGAAGTTGTCCACGACAAGCTC
>JAAEQG010001093.1 GCA_024231775.1 bacterium | reverse complement strand
GGTGCTTCGATCGTGGCGCTGAATCGACCGGTGGCGGCGGAGCTCGGCCTGAGGGGGCGCAGAACCGCCTCGGTCGGCGATAACGCCGGGGGTACGCGCTCGGTCAGCGTCGTCGAAGTAAATGATCTTGAACTCGGCGCCGCCCGGTTTCGCGGCGTTGACGCCGTGGTCGTGGATCTGGGTTTCATCGTCGGAGGGAATCGGGCCATCGACGGGCTGCTGGGGTTTGGACTGTTCGCCGACTGTCTGTTGACGCTCGATTACCCGGCGAAGAAGGTTCGCCTGGAGCAGGGCGTCCTCCCCCCGCACCGGGGGAAGGACATCCTTCGCTACCAGATTGCGCAGCGTTGTCCGCGGGTGACGCTGCGTCTGGCAGATCGAACCGTACGTCTGGCGGTGGATTCGGGATCCAACGGAGCCCTGACGCTTCCACGATCGCTGCGCAAGAAGCTGCGCTTCCACGCTCCGCCGGTGGCGATGGGGCGGGTGCAGCGTACGGGTGGAGCTCACGCGGCTGAGATAGCCCGGGTGGTCGGTACGCTGAAGGTTGGGCGACACCAGATCGCCGATCCGCTGGTGCGGCTGTTTGGACGAAGCGGGGTGCTCGGGAACCGGATCCTCCAGCATTTCGCGGTGAGTTTTGACCAGCGTAACGCCTTGGTGCGGTTCGTGCGTGCTTCCGATAACCCGATCACCTTTCCGTCGGTGCGTTCCCGGGGTGCGTACACGGAGCGCCGCGGAGATGTCGAGGTGGTGGTCGAGGTTGACGCCGGTTCAGAGGCTGAGCGACTTGGCTTGCGGAGCGGGGACCGGATTGTCGCGGTGAACCACCGTTCCTGCGCCGAGCTGGATCGTGGGGAGTGGACGGATCTGTGGAACAGCGCCGCCCCCCTCCACCTGGATATCCGCCGCGAGGGGGACACGCTCTCGGTGACGGTTCCGATGGTGGAGTTGGTGCGGTAGGGTGGTTCAGGCGGTGTTCCGCTGAGTGCCAGGGGGCGAGTTGACGCTGTTGGGTTGTCTCTCTATGCTGGCGCGCGGCCCGCAGTGTGTGTCCGCAGGAGCACCCGATGGAGCGAATGACTATCCGCTGGGTATGTGTTGGTTTGGGGGGACTGATCCTCATGGCCGCCGCATGCCGCGATAGCGAGCCGAGCCCTCAGCACAACCGCGACCTGGGGACCGAGGGACAGTACCTGCTGCCCACCTCGCCTCGCGAGGTCGGAACCGAGCTGCCGGGCAATCGGGGGATAGAGATTCCGGACCGGAACGAGTTGGAAGCCTACGACGCCAACAGGAATGCCGGCGAGGACGCGGACGCCCAGGACGAGTCCGAGCAGGCTGGCAAGGGCGTGCTCAGCGATTTCTTCAGCAAGCTGAGGCGCGGTCCCGGTGGGGGAGCGGATCAGGAGACCGCAGAGGACTAGCCCTGGGGGGTGGCGCTCATGGACATCCCTCCGCTGGCAGCTCATAGCGTGGCCGAAGCCCATCTCTGCCTGATGGTGGTTCCGTGCAAGTTGTGTGGCGAAGGGCGCACGCGATACGTCGAAGGCCAGCTTGACTCTGTTGAAGACGATGTGCGGATAACCTTGCACACGCGCTGCGAGCATTGCGGGTTTGACAGCGAGTTTGCCTTCAAATCCCCCGCCCCCCGGACGCCACCCGAGGACGGTGGACGTTCCATCTCCGGCCCGGCGTGGATCAACCCGTCGTCCTCCCCATCCGCGATCATCGACCCCGTGCAATGGGTCACCCTTGCGCGTGTGCTGGGGGAGGCGGTGGACCGGCAATCCGATCCACCGGAACGCCGTCGTCTCGGCTGTGAAGCCAGGCAGTGCTTTGAAGAAGCGCTGAAGTTCTACGGCGAAGACGACGACATTCCGCCCGCCGACACTCTCTTCCACGCCCAATCGCAACGGCAGGTGCGCATCCATCCGGATCGGTACTTGCGTACACGACTCATCGCCCTGAAGTCCAAACTGCCCGCGCTGACCGAGTCGGAGCGGACTCCGGCCGGCGAGGCAGACCGTCCGGAGAAATGGTGGGCGCTATGGTAACAGTACGGCCTAAAGTCGCGGGATTGTGTGTAGCGGCCGGCGTCCCCGCCGGCCGAACGGCCTGCGAGACGCAGGCCGCTACAACGCGTTGGCTACTTTGCGCTGTTACGGCGAAGCAGCGTTCTTGCGGCTATCGGTGGGTTTGGGGCTGTGCAGCGTTGGGACTTATGCTGGCGGGCGCATCAGCCACGCTCGCCGGTCCACCCGAGATGCGCAGCGCGGAGAGTCCGCCTGCGAGGGCTTCCGCTCGAGACCGGAGCACCGCACCTGGCGGTAGCGTCTCGATCCTCCCGCCGGCGTTGACCTCGGGGCGCATCGAGGAACCCGCGCTGGAGTCCGCGCTCCAGCGCGCCCGGACGCGTCTCGGTGAGTTGGTGACGACCCCAGACCTGATAGAGTCTCTCTACTTCGGTTGGTTTGACAGGCCCTACCGTCGGGCGACGATCGCCGTAGCCCTCAAAACCGTTGCTGTCCTGGAGCGTGAGCTGGGCTGTCGGCGCGCAGGCAACCCCGCCATATCAGATCGGGAGTTGTTAGCCAGCCTCCATTGGCTGGACGATGCGCTCCATCGGGCGGTGCAGCCGCCTCGCCGGCCGGGGTTCCTTCCTCACCGCCGGAGCTACGAAGCTCCCCGCCACACCCGGAACGGCACTGTCCATACCGTTCCGTCCCGCTTCGCGTTTCAGGATCGCGCTTCGGTGACTCGGGCCAGCTCGGTGCTGGGCGATTTTGATCTGCTCGCCTGCTTGGGAACGGGCGTTTGCGGTCCATCTCCCAGGACGATTTCGGTGGAGCGATACTCCGAGCGCCTGGCGGCGCGTGCCGCTGCACTCGCCATCGGTGTGGTCGCGACGACCGACGGAGAAACGCCACCCTTGGCAGATGTCTATCAGCCGTTGACGCTGACGGAGCTGATCTCCGGGTCCGCACCGCCTGCGGAGTCTGGAGTCCTTCCCGCGATTGCGGACCCTCCGAGGGGAGAGGGCTGGGGAGCATCGCTCGCCCGCCGCAGCCTCTTCCACGGCACGCACGGGCAAGATGGCGTGGTCAGCGTGGGCTGGGTCCCGCCGACGTCCGCCGGACGGGCCGGGCGGAACAGCGGGACGAGTGCGATTCAACCGGCGATGTGGGTCCACAGCCTGGGTGGACAACGCCTCGGGTTGATCGAGGGGTGGCGCGACCTGCGTGACGGATCACGGTTGCCCTACCGACCGCTGGTGACTCGACCGGAGCGCATCGAGGCGATGGCCCACACCGCCCTGGACCTTATCCACTTCGCGCCTCAGCTTGGGGCGTTCTCCAGCCGACCGCGAGTCGCAGTGGTGATAGGCTACTCCGCCGTGGACCCGACGGACGGCAACCGGTGGTCAGACGAGGCTGGGGCGCTCTTCGACATGCTGCTGGATCGTCAGCTTTGCTTTGACGTCCTGCCGCTTGCGATGGTAGCCGCCCACGCCGAGGCCCTCGCGGGTTACCGGGCGGTGCTGATCGCCTCGGATGAGGATGAGGCGGCGCCTATCCTGGACCATGTCCGAACAGGCGTCGCCCGGGTTAGTGTTTCGGCGGTGGGCTCCTTCGCGGAGCTTCGCCAGGCTATTGAGTCGCTGCCGGCGCCCATCATCGACCGCGACCTGCGCGACCCATCCACGTTTGTGGCGTTCGATGAGCAGGGGCAGGTTGCCCGGATGTGTCTGGTGTTCACCGGACAGGGTAACGCAGGCCAACTGACCATCGCGGTGGTCAACCTCCTGCCGGACGCACGCACCGTGATCCTCAAGGGGCCTGGCCCGTCCTCGAATCAGCGCTATCAGGATTTGCTGGCTGGTGACTCGGTTGAAGTGGTCGGAGGTCGGCTTGCCCTTGCCGGTCATCAGGTTTGCCTGCTGTCACCCTCGGGCGCCAGCCCCCTTCCCTGATCCCGCTCTCTAGGCGTCTCGGGCTGTGGTGAGGGCACTTGGGAATCCTCCCCCTCGATGGACCAGTGCTTCTCCCCGCGGATCACCCGGCGGTAGAGCGAATCGCGTTCCACCGGGACGCACCCGGCTTCGCAGATTAGTCGCTTCAGCACATCGATGGTCATCTCCTGATGAGTCGTGCCCTGCCCCTCTCGCTTGGTGATGTCGTAGTACACGACCGTCCCGTCCAGATCGTCCACCCCCCAGTTGAGCGATACCTGGGCGAGCTTGGGCGACTGCATGATCCAGAACGCCTTGACGTGGTCGAAGTTGTCCAGCAGCAACCTGCAGACCGCCAGGGTTCGCAGGTCGTCCAGGCCGGTCGGGCCGGGTAGATCCGCCAGAGCGCTGCCTTCGGGAATGAACGGCAGGGGTACGATACAGTTGAACCGTCCGGGGCGGCTGCTACGCGACTCGTCCTGGTGCGTACGCAGCTTGAGGAGATGCCGCACCCGCTCCTCGATCGTTTCCACGTGCCCGTAGAGCATGGTGGCGTTGGAGCGGAGACCGAGCTCGTGAGCGGTACGGTGGACCTCGAACCACTCGGTCTCCCCCACCTTGTTCTGGAAGGCTTCGTCGTGAACGCGGTCGTCGAAGATCTCCGCCCCGCCGCCCGGCAGCGAGCTGAGTCCGGCTTCGCGCAGTTCGGTCAGGACCTCGCGGATGGCCATCCTCGGCTTGGCGATGCGGGCGAAATGGATGATCTCGATAGCGGTGAAAGCCTTCAGGTGCAGGTGCGGGCAGGTCTCGCGGATGCGCCGGCACACTTCGGTGTAGTACGAGAACGGCAGCTTGGGGTGCAGCCCCCCCACGATATGTACCTCGGTCGCTCCGTGGGCATACGCCTCTCCCGCACGCTCGACCACCTCATCGACGGTCAACTCGTAAACGTCGGGGGCGTCCGCGTCCCACGGGCGGTAGAACGAGCAGAACCTGCACCGCAGCACACATCGGTTGGTGTAGTTGATGTGGCGGTTGACGTTGAAGTAGGCTGTGTCGCCATGCCGGCGGCGCCGGACGAGGTCCGCCAGCCTGCCCAGCGCGTGAATGTCCCGAGTGCGGTAGAGGCGTACGCCGTCCTCGAAGCCCAGGCGTTCCCCAGCTTCCACGCGTTCGGCGATGTCGCCCAGCGTGTCTGTCGTGATGGCCATACCTAACCTTCTCGCTCAGGAGTGTCGGACTATAGAGGTCCCGGTAATCCCGACCAAGCGGCGAGATTTTGCCCGCCCAACAACAACCGACGGCGCACTCGGGCAACTCTTGCCGATGAGAGGTGTATAGGGGAACGGGGCTCCAATGTACACCTGCGGGAGACACTCCCGCCTAGTGCGGGTGGAACCAGCGTGCTGATGCGTTTCCGATGGTTTGGGTGCGGGGTCGTCGCGGCGTCGATCCTCATCGCCGGCGGAGGACTGTGGCTCAAGTCCGATCGCCGCCGCGCCGAGTTACTGCACCGAGAAAACGAGAGATTGCTCCGCCAGCAGGAGGCCCTGGCACGTAGGGCTGAGCGATTGGCTCGAGAGCGGAAGCAACTCGCCGAGATTATCGAGCGCCTCGATGTCGAACGCCGGGTCGCCGAAGTGGAAGTCCTCGAACAGCACGCCGAAGCAGACGGTCGAGTGCGCCAGACGGTTATCCGCCTGACCGAGATCGACCGCCACGGCCATCCGCTCGAGCCCCACACCTTCGGTGTGCCCGGTAGCGTCCCGCACTTCGACGCTCTGGTGATCAAGTTCGAGAACGCCCACGTAGCCCACGGAGATCAGCTTCGCGGCCGGAGCCTCGCGCTCTTTCGCAGAGTCTACGGGGAGACCCAGGCCCCTGAGGATGGGTACTGGCTGGGACGGCGCGGGGCCATCCCCGACGTGTATCGCACCAGCCGCAATCCTTCAGACTTCGAGCTGTCCCTATGGCGCGATTTCTGGACCTACGCCCTGGACCGCGCCAAGGCCCGCCAAGCCGGTATACGCGTGGCTCAAGGAGAAGCGGTCTACGCGCCCATGCGCCCGGGGGATCGCTGGCTGCTGACCCTCGAAGCCGATGGTGGCCTGAACCTGGTCAAACCGGATGACCCCCTGGCTGCTGATTCCGTGGTCATCGCCGCCCCCAAACCGTTTCCGCCCCTCCATCACCCCTGAGCGTCTCAATCGCCAGTAGATGAGTTGCGTCCATCCGCGTACCGTTCCCTTGGGCCTGCTCGTGCATAGTCCCGCGCATCTCCCAAGGTACCTGTCTGCCGCGCAGCCATCACACCCCATCGCTATGCGCCGAGTCTCGTCCTTCCGCTCATCGTCTGCCTCAACGCAGGGGTGGTTCGCTGCTGCGACTAATCCTCGCAGTCGTCCAAGACGCAGTTCCCGTCGCGATCACCCTCTCGTCTGGGGCAAGGCGGACGTGTGCGGTGCAGTCCACCTGCGGTCGCTCCTGCGGACGACAGTCCCTGAATGGCCCCTTGGGCTGCGGGAGCACCCGGCTCTAGGATCTCACCGTATTCACAGGAGTCCAGCGTGCTGTTGTCGTTACAGTCGTTACCCGGCAGGGCGCACTCATCCGGGATTCCGTCCTCGTCGCAATCGTCTGCTGCCGCGTACGTGACCGTGACCCTGCCGTATACGCCCTCACCCCACTCCGGTCCTTCGACAAACCCGAAACAGTTGGTGGTCACATCTTCGATCAGGAACGTATTAGAGCCGCCGCTCGCGTAGTCCTCTGCCTCGGCCTCCATGTTCACGGCCGCCCCTGGGGCGCATGCACAGTCACAGTACCAGGGAGTTGATGCGAACGAGTTGCCCATGGCTCCGTTCAGGCTCGTCGTATGCACTGATCCGTTCGGGTGGCACTCCAGACCCACGTTGAACTCCACCTGCACTCCGACAACTTCTCCACCGCGCGAGTCCACCCAGGTGAATCCCGTCGGACGGTCGCAGTTATTGAAGACTGAGCCGCAATCTCCGCCACACTCTGCGACGATATTGACCAGGTCACCTCTGTGTATCAGGTGTACGACCTCGCTGACGAACTCGCATTCATCAGGGACGTCGTTGCCATTGCAGTCCGGGCTGGTTCCCTCGGACACGTCGCAATCGTCCGTCACACCGTTGCCATCGCAGTCGGTTTCGCATTCATCGGGATTCCCGTCCAAGTTGCAGTCGAGGCTTGTTCCCTCCTCAATATCACATTCGTCAGCTAGCCCGTTGCGGTTGCAGTCGTCCTCACACTCATCAGGGACCCCGCTCGAGTTGCAGTCGGCGCTGGCCGATGCACCAATGTCGCATTCGTCGGGCACGAAGTTCCAGTTGCAGTCAAGGCTGGTACCCGAGGATACGTCGCAGTCGTCCGGAATCCAGTTGCCGTTGCAGTCGTCTTCGCATTCGTCGGGGAAGGCGTTGTCATTGCAGTCGGCACTGGTTCCGGCGATCAGGTCGCAATCATCGGGCACGTTGTTCTCGTTGCAGTCGTTGCCTTCGCACGAATCGCACCCGAGTAATTCCACGATGATCACACAGATTTCGTCCCAGGGCCCCGTGCAGCAAGGTGGGTAGGCGGAGCAGACACAGGACTCGACCTCAGTATCCGAACATCCTGGGCTGCTGTGAGCTGCACAACAATCATGCAGTATTCCCAGCTCGCATTCGTCGGGCATGTCCGTGTCGTTGCAGTCCGGGCTGCTCCCCCCGGTTAGATCGCACTGATCCGGAATCCCGTTCTCATTGCAATCGGTCTCGCACTCGTCGGGAGTTGTGTTCACGTTGCAGTCGCGGCTGGTGCCCGCATCAAGGTCGCAATTGTCTGGAATCCGATTGACGTTGCAGTCGCGGCTGGTGCTGCCGTTGACATCGCACTCGTCCGGGACTGTGTTGAGGTTACAATCGCCGGATAGCGCTTGGGAAACGTCCCACGAGTCATCTATGCAGTTGTCGTTGCAGTCCTCCCAGTTCATCAATGGGATACCGCTACGGCATAGTTCGAAGTCGTCCAGTTTCAGGCTGGTTGTACTGGTCGTGGCGGCGAGGTTATCGAGGGGATGAATACGGAAGTAGTCCAGGCGGCGGGTGAGGGGCTTGAGCGAGGCAATGGGCGGATCCAGTCGAGGGACGCCGTTGATGTAGAGTTGAACGGTGCCTGCCAGATTGTCAAAGACGATCTGTATGTCGTAGCAGGACTCCAGAAGCAAATCGACGCCTGTATCCAGATAGCGAGGTGAGGGAGGCGGAGCGGAGTTTCTCACCACGATTCGCCCCTGGACGACGTCGCTGCGAAGCGAGGCCAGGGAGATGAACTCGAGCTGGAGGACCGGTTCGTCTCGGAAGGCGTCATAGAAGAGCATCTGCCAGTCCCAGCGCGAGTCGATTCCGAATCCGATCTTTGGTTTGAAGGAGAGCGTGTAGATGGCGGCGCCGCAGTCGAGCTCACCATCCACGGTGTGAAAGTACTCGCTAGTCATATAGCCTTCGGTGGGGTCGGTGAGGCCGCTGTCTACGTCGACGCGGACGGCGAGGTCTGAACTATAACCGGTCTCGCACCCGCGCTTGTCGATGATCGCAGTACCTTCCGGGTTGTCCCATTTGCTTCCATCACCGTTGAAGTCGATTCCGTGGACCGGTTTGTTGCGGCTGAACGGCGGGTTGGGCTGGAAGCCGTCCCAAACACTGAGGCACGCGGCCGGGCCGCACTCATCCGGTATGCCATTCGTATCCAGGTCCGCAGTGGACCCGGCGGCGATCTCGCAATCATCCGGGATGGTGTTTCCGTTGCAGTTCATACTGCGCCGCTCGGCGATATCACATTCATCCGGGGTGGAGTTCAGGTTGCAGTCTCCACTCGGGCCAGCCAGGTCACACTCATCCGGCGTGGTGTTGGCGTTGCAGTCCAGGCTGGTGGCGGCGGCAAGGTCACAATCATCGCGGATGCCGTTTTGGTTGCAGTCCGCCTCGCACTCGTCGGGGACGAGGTTGTCCGTGCAGTCCAGGCTGGTTCCGAGGACCACGTCGCACACGTCGCCGACTCCGTTGGAGTTGCAGTCGTCGTTGTTCTCGCATGCGTCCGGCGTGCCGTTGCCATTGCAGTCGGGGATGACTGCCAGGGTGGTGATGTCGTGGGCTGCGAAACCTGCCAGGATCGCACAATCGTGTGGCGTGCCGGTGTACAGGTCACCGTCGTCGTCATCCGCGATCAACGCTTCGACCAAAGTAAGCGGGTGGGCGCTGTCGCTCCCGTCTCCTCCGCGGGTGATCTGCGACCAGTCGGTAAACAACTGGCGGACCACATGCAGGCCTTGGGCTTCTCCTAAGATCGCCTGAAGCTCCAGTTTTGTGTCCCACCAGCAACCGGCCAGCACCTGACCGCAATAGTGGATCTCACCCACGCAGGGGTAAGGCAGGTCTGCGAAGACGATCTGGCGGAAGTAAGTCCCCGGACCGTAGACATCCCTCCCGATCACCGGATCGTCGTAGAGCAACAGCGATACGCAGTCCCCGAAGCCCTCGCCGAATGCGCCTTGGCGGAGGCCGAGCTCACTGACAATGAAGTGACCGTATTCGTGGGCAATCACGCCCGAGTAAGCCGTGTTAACGCATCCGCCCTCGCTGTTGAAGAAGTTGATGGTGTTACCGGAGTAAAACGCGTTGCAGGAGTCGGGGATATTCACGTAGCAGTTCAGGGGGAAATCGAGCTGGTCGAAGTCCGGCTGACGGTCTTTGTAGAAGTCATGCACCTCCGTCGTCCGGATGAAGCCGTTGATCTGTGCCGTCGTGTATTCTGCGGGTAGGGGATTGAACTGGAAATCTACCGTGCCCGGAGGCGTTACGGTTTCCGCCAGGCTTTCGGTCGGACCTTGGGCGTTGAGCACCCGCACCCATTCGCCGATCAGGTCAGCCTGAACCGTCTCGGATCCGCCATTGGCAGAGAGGATGTAGTCTCCGCTCGCATCGCTGTAGGTCGTTTCTCCATCGACGATGCGGACGCGGACGTTCTCCATGGACATCTCCACCGGCAGGTTGTAGTCCGTGTCCGGTTGAGTCCCGGGGGTGGCGTACCCGCTGACGTGCCCATCGACGTCGGCATTGTAGATCTCGTCGCGTACGTGAAGCAGGCGACCGTCAACGGCGTCAACGAAGAACGTGTGGAACGCCGTGGGCCAGCGGTGATCGCCGCGCCGGCCGGTGAACTTCCATGCGCGGGCCGCCGTAGCTCCGGCGACATCGGGATTGAAGTAAGCCACCTGCTCCGGAACGGACCACTCAGTCAAACTGGAGTAGGGCACCAGGGTCTGCACGGTGGCCACCGCTGCGGTAGCCTCCACCGCCGCGGGGCGCAGGCCCGACTCTGGGGAGTGAGCCAAGTGACCGGCGGCGTAGACGACGCGGTTGGGGTGCCCATTGAGCACCAATAACCGGGCCACACCATGCTCGACCGGCAACCCATCCATGTACTGCTGGTACACGAAGACTGTGAAGCGCTTCCCGTGAACGCGATTGCTCCGCATGGCCTGCAGGTCCGGATTCGACACCCCCAGGGCAGGCCCGAACTCCGTCAGCCAACCCAGGGCTGCGCGCGCCGGCGTTCGCCCCTCCGTCATTCGCTTGCCAAAGAATGCGGCGGCACCATCTTGGCCTACATGTTGATGGAGTCCCTCGAACTGTGCGCGCAGCGCGTGCGCCGCCACCTCAGGACTGGCCTGGGTCATCTCCGAACGCTCGGAAGAAGACGCCGATACCTGCTTGCCACCTGGAGCGGCAAGAGCGATTGCTGACGAAACGAGTACTGTGCCTGTCAACACGGAGAACAGACGCGCATGATGAAACAACATGGTCGTATCCTCACAGAGAAGAGCGATGCGAAAGCCAACCTGCAGTGTACCCATTACACCGTTTGGGGTTCAAGGCTCCCGGGCGGTTGAGTTTGTCTGAACTGGTGGCACTGGATGAGGGGTGGCTGCCGCTCGCGACTTGAGTCGCCGAACCGCCAGACAACGCCAAGACGGGGGCGCTATGGCCTGCCGGTCGCCCTGATGGCGCAGCAGGAGCTACCCGGGGCGAATCGTGGGCAATGTCCGATAATGTCGGCGAGGACGGCCCGCGGCTGATCTCAGGATACCGCTGCGGGGGATGCGACAGACGCCAGGCTGATGGGTCGGGGATGCGGCCTTGAATAGGGACATGCTCACGGAAGCCGCGACCGCGAAGAGACCGTTGGACGAAACGTCAACAAGCCATGCCGGAAGCGGCACCAGATTGGCAGCCCCATTCAGCTTCTCCCGGAGGATGTAAAGAATCGATGGATTCGCAAGAACGATCAAGCAGCCCTATTGGGGGTGCGGTATTCTGACGCCCACAAGGAGCCCGGAATGAACCCTGACACGAAACGTGATTACGCCGAACGGATGTTGCGCGTGCTTGTGCATATTCAGCAGCACCTGGACGATGCGCTGGATCTCACCGAGCTGGCTGCCGTGGCCCATTTCTCGCCCTATCACTTCCACCGCGTGTTTCGGGGGATGGTTGGTGAGTCGGTCAAGGAGCACATCCGTCGCTTGAGGCTGGAACGCGCCGCCCAGCGGCTGAAGACGACCGACCAGCCGGTTACCCGCACCGCGTTCGACGCCGGCTACGAGACCCACGAAGCCTTCACCCGCGCCTTCCGGGCCATGTTCGGAGAGTCGCCTTCCGGATTTCGCGAAGGCCGCAAAGCGATCCTCGTACCGAGCGTGCGCTCCGGGGTCCATTTCGACCCGGACGCCAAGCTCGACGGTTTCAACCCTATACCTCCAGGAGAACCACCCATGGACGTACGAATCGACAAGCTCGAACCGCGCCGCGTAGCTTTCATGCGGCACGTCGGACCCTACCACGAGGTCGGCGGAACGTGGGAGAAACTCTGCGCCTGGGCCGGGCCGAAGGGGCTGCTCGGTCCGCAGACGCTCTTCTTAGGCCTCTGCCACGATGATCCCGAGGTCACTCCGCCCGACAAGATCCGCTATGACGCCTGCGTTGCGGCGAGCGCGGACTTCCAGCCCGAAGGCGAGATCGGTGCCCAGGAGATCGCGGGCGGTGATTACGCGGTGGCAACCCACCGCGGCCCCTACGAGAACCTGGGCGAGACGTACGCCCAACTATGCGGAAAGTGGGTCCCACAGAGCGCCCGAGAACTCCGCTCCGCCCCGTCGTTCGAGGTCTACCGCAACACCCCTCAGGACACCGCCCCGGAGGATCTCATCACCGACGTCCACGTTCCTCTGGTATGACGCATTGCAGACGCGGCTGCGCGTCCCGATCGCTGGAGAGCGCCGCCATTGTGCGGCGTTCTCGCGAGGGGTGGCTTGCAGTGCCTGTGCGTAGTGGCGGGGTTGGTCGCTCAGGATTGTGTCGTGCGGGTCGAGCACATCTGCTCGAGGCGCGGGTCCTGCGCGCAGCAGAAAGGCCGCGCGTCCCCGCACCGCGGCCTTTCTGGCTTGAAGGAGATCCGCCGGGATCCGCCGAAGCATGACGCTCAACTCGGCTTTCCCCGCATTAGCTCGCTCCCCGTGAGCGCCCCCGGCGGGTGTCTCCTTCAAGCTGCCCACCCCTCCCCCCCGGGGGGTGGATGTGCGTTTCTCGAAGACTCCTGCGTCCAACACGCTGCTTGTCTTCGGTATACATGTGAGCAGGACGCGTGCCACACGCGTCGCAGCCGAAGATTAACCGCGCAACTCGCTTTTAATCAAGTAGTTATGTGTTGACCGGCCGGCGGCGGTGCTGAGCTGCCGAGCGGTCGGAGGGTCCCATTACCCACCCCAGCATCGCCCATCATGGGCACTATTGCCCAAGATGACCGTCGTGACTTTTTGGCAAACGTGGCGAATCCTCTTGAAGAATGAGTAACGGACGCGGATGCACCTGCCGCGCCCCACTTCGTGGCGGGCAGTTTGCGTTTTCTGGCTCGCTCGTTTGCGTTCGGGTCTGGGGTCGGTTTGGCGTACTCCCGCCGGACCGCATCCAAGCCACACCGTCATGCAACGCGCCCACGTTTGCGTAGCGCGTGGTCAACGATGGCGAAGTGCGTTCCGGGTGCGGATTCGGTGTATGAACCCATCCCGCGGGGCTAAAATGCACGGGGAGCCTCACTGCCGGCTCCACTCCGTGCCCAGGGTTGCCGGGGTGGTTTGGGCGTCGTAGGATAATTGGGGCACCGTCGCGTAAGTTCTTTGGCTATCGAGTGTTGAGGGCTAGCCATGACTGAATTGGACCTCCAAGTGCGTCGAGCCCAGGTCCGTTTGTGGAGCGATCGCTGGCTGGTGCAGACCTGCTGGACGGCGTTCGTCGCGGCGGTGGCGTTCGCCCTGCTGGTTCTGGTGAAGCGCCTCTGGGGCCTGGAGTGGCCGCTGCTGTGGCTTGGCGGAGGGTTGGCGGGCGGCGCGGTGGTCGTGGCGACGGGGTGGTCCTTCGTTACCCGCCCTGGTCGCCATGAGGCGGCGGCGGCGTTGGACGCTGCGGCGGGTTTACGCGAACGGGTCAGCAGCGGGCTTTACTACACAGCCTCGACCGACCCGTTTGCCCAGGCGGTGGTGAGCGATGCGCGAGAGACGGCTGCGCACCTCGCCGTACGCCAGCACCTTAAGCTACACTTTCCCCGACCCGCGACCTACGCTGCGGGGGCGATGCTCGTATCCGGATTGCTGCTACTGCTGCCCGATGGTCTACTGCAGCGGTCGGAGGCGCGCGAGCAACGCGAGCTGACCCGTCAAGTCGAACGGACCCGGATCGAGGTGAAGGAACGTCTTGACCCGCTCAAGAAGATCGCCGCAACCAACCCGGCGCTGAGGGAGCTGAAGGAGGAACTCGAGCAGCTCGAGCAGGAACCGGCGGGCAAGCTGACCCGGCCGGAAGATGTCCGTCGTGAAGCGCTCAAGAAGATCGACAAGCTGTCGGACGCTTTGCGCGACCAGCGCTCCAGCGACAAGTTCGACCAGGTGCGGGAGATGAAACGGATGCTCCGCCGCGTCCGCCAGCCGAAGAGCGGAGCCACCCAAGAGCTGACCAAGGCTCTGGCCAAGGGGGACTTTAAGGCGGCCCAGGAGGAACTCCAACAGTTGCAGGATACCCTGGCCACGCTCAAACACGAAGAAGATCAGCAGATGGTCAAGCAACTGCAAAGCCAGCTGAAAGACCTCGCCAAGCAGCTCGACAAACTCGGCGACGATAAGCAGCTACGCGAGAAGCTCGAGCAGGCGGGAGTGACGAAAGAGGATGCCGAGCGGTTGCTGAAGAACCTGAGCAAGAAGGACCTGGATCAGCTACGCAAGCAGTTGGAGCAGAACGGGCTTCCCCAGAAACGGGTCGACAAACTGATGCAGCAGTTGCAGGCGCGGCGCGGAGCATGTACCGCGTGCAAGCAGATGAGCCAGGCCATGAACAACGCCGCCAGCGCCGCCGGTCGGGGCGACATGGACGGAGCTGCGGGCGGGATGCAGGCCGCCGGGGACCAGCTCAGCGAGATGGAACAACTGGAACAGGAGATGAACCAGCTCGACTCGCAACTCGCCCAGGTCCAGAATGCCCGAAACGGGATGTGCAATAAGCCTGGCGGCAAGTGCGACAAACCGGGCTCGGGTATGGGCCAGTTGGGCCAGGGGCGTGGCGGATTGGCCCCCGAGGACGGCAGCAGCGGGTTCGACTACCGCATCCACCGCCAGAAGGTACATACGGGCAAGGGCCGAATCATCGGCCAGTATCTGGTCGATGCCGAGCAGATCAAGGGCGGAGTTAGTTCGCAATTGGCTGAAGCGGTCGCGGCGGAAGAACGCGACGCCACCGATGCCATCAACCGAGACCGCATCCCTCGCCAGTATCAGAAGTCGGTCAAGGAGTATTTCTCCTACGTGCAGAAAGCCCTTGGCCAGCCGGAGCAACTCAACACCGCTGACGGATCCGCGTCATCCTCGGGCGGCGATGATGCGGGTGAGGCAGCGTCGCCGACTACCGGAAGCAGTGAAGATTGACCGCCGTGGTGCGGAAGGATAGCCAAAAGGAGCGGCGTCGTAAGGCGGGTTTCGCCTTGAGCCCCCCGAGGGGTCGAGGGGATGGTGCGTCGCCGTCGAGCCGGTTCCCGCGGGCTATCCGAGCCGCGCCCGTCAGGAAGCGGTCCCGTCGCGTGAACGCTGGTCTCCGACCGCTCCGCTCCCTCACGGTCGCGGCTTGGTTCGGGCACGGCGTATCAACTCTGAAGCGCTGCACCCGACTCCCACCGCTAAAGCGATGGGGCGCCCGCTCCCCGTGGGCGGTGCTCTGCCGCCCCACTCGGCGGTTAACAGTGCCGCGCGTAATCGCGGGGTTGGGTGTAGCGGTCGGCGTCCCCGCCGGCCGTCGGCCTGCGAGACGCAGGCCGCTACAGAAACCGGGTGGTCAGACGAAACCTAGTATCGTCTCACACATGTTCCCGCGGGTTATCCGAGCCGCGCTGATCGGCGTTCTGGTAATGCCCTGCGCCGGATGCGATCCGCCGGCGTTGTCGGACAACGGCGTGGTGGGTGTGTTCGGTGGGCAGGGTCTGGGACCGGGGGAGTTCAGCTATCCGCGGGCGATCGCCGTTGCCCAGGATGGAACGCTCTTCGTGGTAGATAAATCGGCGCGGATCCAGCGGTTCGACCCCGAGGGGGTCTTTGAGACGTCATGGAGGACGCCGGACAAGCAGGCGGGCAAGCCGGTGGGGCTGATGGTCCACCCCGACGGCCGACTCTTCGTGGCGGACACTCATTACAGTCGCGTGCTGGTCTACGACGATGAGGGCAAGCTGCTCAGCCAATTCGGGGAGCAGGGACGCGGTCCGGGTCAGTTTGAGTTGCCGACCGACGTCGCGATTGACGCGGAGGGGTGTATCTACGTCGGAGAGTACAACGGAAACGACCGGATCACGAAGTGGTCTCCCCGACTGGAATTCATGCAGGCGTTCGGCGGTGGTCTCATTGAGGGGATCGAGCTGGCCCGGCCTGCGGCGTTGGACATCGACGAGGAGCAAACCCTGTGGGTGGCGGACGCCTGCAACCACCGAATCGTCCGCTTTGACCTGGAGGGCAGAGTGCTGCGGGTGTTCGGGACGATGGGGCGTGGTCCGGGTGAGTTGCGCTATCCGTATGATTTGACCGTGGTCGACGCCAATACCATTATGGTCTGCGAGTACGGCAACAGCCGCCTGCAGTGGTTCGACAAACAGGGTCAATCGCTGGGCGTGTGGGGCGGAGAGGGGCGCGGGCTCGGTAACTTGTGGGCGCCTTGGAGCGCGGAGATCGGTCCGAAGGGGCGCATTTACGTGGTGGATTCGTTGAACAGTCGCATCCAGATTGTCAGGTATACACCGTGATCGCGATCACCTGGCCAGTCTCGTTCGAGCAGCCCGAGTGGTTGTGGCTTGGCTTGCTCATTCCCGTCCTGGTGCTGGTGTCTATGCGCAGCCTGGCGGGCCTGGACCCGCTGCGCCGGGTGCTGGCGGTGACGGTACGCAGTCTGGTGATCCTCGTGCTGGCGATGGCCCTCGCCCGCATCGTCAAAGTGACGCGTAACGACGATCTGACCGTGCTGTTCCTCATGGACCGCTCGAACAGCGTGGATAAGCTCCAGCGTGAGGTGGAGCAGTACATCTACGAGGTCAGCCAGAAGGCCCAGCCGGACGACCGCGTGGGCTTGATTGACTTTGCGAGTGGGGCGTATCTCGAACAGCTTCCGATGCGCGGCGGTTACAGTGAACAGTTGCTCGGACGCCTGCCGACCATTCCCAACCCGGACCGCACGGACATCGCCTCAGCCATCCGCCTGGCGATGGCGATGTTTCCCCACGACTCCGGCAAGCGGATCGTGCTGATCTCCGACGGTAACGACAACATGGGAGACGTGCTCGCCGAGGCCCAGCGGGCCCGGGCTGACGGGGTGGTGATCGACGTGGTCCCCCTGTGGTACCGGCACGACAACGAAATCTACTTCGATCGACTGATGGCTCCGAGCTATGCGGGGAAAGGCGAACAGATTCCCCTGCGTATGCTGATTCACTCGCGCAAGCGCGCCCGCGGGCGCATCTACCTGGCGCACAACGGGAGGGAGGTCCCCCTTCCGGAGGCGTATTCCCGGGTGGAACTCCAGCCGGGCAACAACTCGTTCATCATCAAGCTGTCCGTCAACACCACCGGTCCGCAACGTTTTACCGCGGAGTTCTATCCGGAAGGTGAGCACATGGACGAGATGACCGCGAACAACCGGGCCACGACGTTCTCGGTCGTTCCGGGCAAGCGCCGGGCCCTGGTGCTGACTATGAACGCCGACCACGACGAGCCGCTCCTTGACGCATTACACAAGGAGAACGTGTTGGCGGAGATGCGCGAAGTCACCGAGGGGAACATCGATTTGTTGGAGATGATGAGCTTCTCGACCATCGTCCTGGCCAACGTGCCCGCCAGTATCTTCAGTGACGAGGACCAGCGCATGCTGGCGACCTACGTGAAGGAACTGGGCGGCGGGTTGATCATGACCGGGGGGGAGGAGTCGTATGGAGCTGGGGGGTGGATCGGTACGCCGGTGGAGGAGGTGCTTCCGGTCTCGTGTGAAATCAAGCACAAGAAGGTGATTCCGCGCGGGGCGCTGGTGCTGATCATGCACAGTTGTGAGCTGCCGCGGGGGAACATATATGGTAAGGCGGTGGCTAAGAAATCGGTGGATACGATCAGCTCGCGAGATTACATCGGGGTGTTGGCCTACTCCTGGAGCCCCATGGGGGTCAACTGGGAAGTTCCGCTGCGGATTGCGTCCGACAAGAACCGCATCAAGAGTCGGATGAACGCCATGCAGATCGGGGATATGCCCGACTTCGAGTCCACGATGCAAATGGCACTCAAGGGCCTGCGCGGTACCGACGCCGCCCAGAAGCACATGATCGTCATCAGCGATGGAGACCCCAGCCCGCCGAGGAAGGCGACCCTGGATGGTTTCATCAAGGAGAAGATCACCGTCAGCACCGTGGGGATCGGGTACGGGCAGCACTGCATGGAGAAGACCATGCGGGACATCGCCAAGAAGACCGGCGGGCGGTTCTACGCCTGTCGGAATCCGCGGACCTTGCCCAAGATCTTCGTGAAGGAATCGAAGGTGATCCGCAAACCCTTGATCATCGACGAACCCTTCAATCCACAAGTCCGTTTCGCATTCAGCGACCTGTTGGCGGGTATCCGTCCGGACGATGCCATTCCGTCCCTGGGCGGTCTGGTATTGACGTCGGTCAAGCCGATGGCCCAAATGCCCTTGGTGCGGGCGAGCAACGACGGTGACGATCCGGTGCTGGTCCACTGGCAGTGCGAGTTAGGCAAGGCGGTGGCGTTCACCAGCGGGAACTGGCCGCGCTGGGGGCGCGATTGGACGCGTTGGACCAAGTTCGCCAAGCTGTGGGCTCAGATCGTGCGTTGGTCCATGCGTCAGGAAGCGCCGGCCAACTTCGAGACATTCACCCGCATCGAGGGCAATCAGGGTCGGGTGGTCGTCGAAGCGCTGGACAAACACGCGGACTACCTCAATTTCCTTCAGCTTCCCAGCGTGGTCATCAACCCGGACCAGACCACCACGCCGCTGGTCTTCTCCCAGACCGGACCGGGGCGCTACGAAGCGACCTTCGATGTCAAGCAGACCGGTCAGTTTATCGCCAACGTGGGCATTTCTCAGGAGGGGCAGTTTCAAGGATCGATCTATGCGGGGGTGTCCCTCCCGTTCTCGCCGGAGTATCGCGAGCTGACCACTAACGAGGCTCTGCTGCGCCAAGTGCAGGAGACCTCCGGCGGACGGTGGCTGGAGATGGACCCGGAGAACGATCCCGTATTCAGCCGCGATCTGCCTCCCACGGTCTCGAAGCGCGCCCTGTGGGATTGGACCGTGGCGTGGTTGCTGCTACCCCTGTTTCTGCTGGACGTTGCCGCCCGGCGGTTGGCTAGTTGGCTGGCGTTCTCCGTGTGTGTTGAAGCCCTGCTGCTGGCGTTCCTGCTCTTTGGCCTGGGACTCGCCTACGAATCCTGGATCACGATTCTGGGGTGCATTCTGCTGGCTGAGGCGGTCGGCTGGGCCATTCGGTTTCGCTCGATCGGCCCGCTCATTGACGCAGTTACCCACTCGGTTACCGCGTTGGGACACGCCGGCGAGCGCAGCCAGGCTGCACTCGACCAGCTCAAGAGCACGCGCGAGCGAGTGCAGAGCACCCGGACCGGTGCTGGAGAACCGGGGGAGACAGGTGAGCGGATCGCCTCGTCCGCAGACCGTGCTGCTCCGCCGGACGCGCGCACCCGCTTCGACGTGGGCGACAAAGCCGCCGCCAAACCCGCGGGCGATCTGCACGGTCAACTGGGGGCAGCCAAAGCCCAACCGGACTTCAAGGAGAAGCGGCGCCGTCCCGCCGGCGCAGGTGAAGGCGACAAGGGTGAAGCGGAGGGAACCACCTCCCGCCTGCTCCGGGCCAAACGCCGCACCCAGGAGCAGCGCGACGAGAACGACGAGAGTGACAAGGACCAATAGGGAACTGTACAGAGCCCGAAGCGCTAGCGCCGGGGCAGACGATCGAAGCACAAGCGATGGGTTTGACGACCCCAGGGAGAAGCCCAGAACCAGGAGCACACCATGGCCACCAAGATAGACCCGAAAGTCGAGAAGGCGACCCAGGAGTTCCGCGAGAAGTTCCTGGCGTTGCGCACGGAGATCGGCAAGGCGATCGTCGGTCACGACGATATTGTCGAAGGCGTGCTCACCTGTCTGTTCGCGGGGGGGCATGCCCTCCTCGAGGGCGTGCCCGGGCTGGGCAAAACCTACCTGATCTCCACTCTGTCCAAGGCGGTCAGCCTGGACTACGCCCGCATCCAGTTCACCCCCGACCTGATGCCGGCGGACATCATCGGCACGAACATCATCAGCGAAGATCCCGGCAGCGGGAAGCGCGAATTCACCTTTCGCCAGGG
The DNA here is from genome assembly GCA_024231775.1 of bacterium. Lineage (GTDB taxonomy): Bacteria > Planctomycetota > Phycisphaerae > UBA1845 > UBA1845 > JAAEQG01. The sequence continues at coordinate 13,992 of JAAEQG010001093.1, read as the reverse complement.
ACCGCTCTTCGCCCAGATCATCCTGGCGGACGAGATCAACCGAGCTACGCCCAAGACGCAGTCGGCCATGCTCGAAGCCATGCAGGAACACTCGGTAACGGTGGGAGGCCACCGCTACACGATGACCGAGCCCTTCTTCGTAATGGGTACGCAGAATCCCATCGAGCAGGAGGGGACCTACCCGTTGCCCGAAGCTCAGCTGGACCGCTTCTTCTACAAGCTGGTCGTGGAATACTCCGACCGCGACGAACTGAAGACGATCCTGGATCGCACCACGACAGGGTACAAGCCGGATGTTCAACCGGTGATGAGCGGCGAGGAGATCCTCGGCGCCCAGAACCTGGTGCGGAGGTTGGTGGTTGCTCCGCACGTGCAGGACTACATCATCCGCCTGACCCTGGCGACCCATCCGGAGGGGCGTTTCGCCGTGGACGCCAGCAATCGTTACATCCGCTGGGGCGGAAGCCCCCGGGCGGCGCAGGCGATCACCCTGGGAGCGAAGGTGCAGGCTATGCTCGACGGGCGCTACAACGTGAGCTTCTCCGACGCTCAGAAGGTCTATCTGCCCGCCCTGCGCCATCGCGTCCTGCTCAACTTCGAGGGTGAGGCGGAAGGTATCAGCACCGACGACGTGCTGCGCGAGATTATCGAGAAGACGCCGACGATGTCCGAAGTGGCAGCGTAGGAATGGTGGATTGACGATTGTGCGCTAAGGGTTGACGACTGTTCGTTTGAAGACCAGCTGTCGGCGTCTCGACCGCCGAGGAACTGTAGCGGCCGGCGTCCCCGCCGGCCGAGGAGCGAAGCACGAAATGCCTCACCACCCCGTGACACCACAGAAGCGCAAGACCTACGGGGGTAGTAGAGCAGTGCGCCTGCGGGGAATGGACTACGCTGGGGATGTGGACATCCACGTCGTAGCCTGTGTGCGGTCGGGCAAACCGTTCCTGGATGAATCCCTGGCTGGGGAGGTGTGCAAGAGCGTTGAATGCACCAGCGAAAGGTTCGGATACCGACTATACGGGTATTGCCTGATGCCCGACCATGTTCACGTGCTTCTCTCGCCCGCTGGTTGTCGAAGACCGCTTCGTGACTGGCTTCAGGCGTTCAAGAGCTACACCGCACATTGGGCAAAGAGCAGACTGGGGTCAACACCCTTGTGGCAGCGATCTTCATTCGATCACGTGTGCCGTAATGGAGAGACCGCGGAGGTGGTGCTCAACTATATACTGAACAACCCGCTGCGCGCGGGTCTGGTTGAACGGGCCGGGGATTGGCCCTGGTCTCGATCGTTTCTAGTGCCGTTTCCAGAAGGGTAGTGTCGGTTTCGCTGGTTATTGTAGCGGCCTGCGTCTCGCAGGCCGACGGCCGGCGGGGACGCCGGCCGCTACAGACTCGCTATCGCAGAGCGGCATGTACCTTTCTGGAAACAGCACTAGGTGGATGATGCCGGGTTGAACGGCTAGCGGGGACGCAAGCCGTTACGACGGGATCCGGACGGCCGGCGGGGACGCCGGCCGCTACAGGACAATGCCGACGGTTACGAAACAAAACGGCGACACCCTGCTTGATCCGGAGTTCCTGAACCGAATCGAGCAGTTGGAGATCATCTCGCGCAAGATCTTCCGCGGGACGATGCGCGGCGAGCGGCGGAGCAAGCGGCGTGGGGAGTCGGTCGAGTTCGCCGACCACCGCAGCTACGTGCCCGGCGATGATCTGCGCTTCCTGGACTGGAACATCATGGCCCGGCTGGATCGGCTGTTCCTCAAGCTGTTCCTCGAAGAGGAGGATCTGCACCTCAGCCTGCTGCTCGACGTGTCCAGGAGCATGGACTGGGGCGATCCGGGCAAGGCCCTGTACATCCGTCGGGTGGCGGCGGCGCTGGCTTACATCGGTCTGTGCAACTTCGATCGGGTCAGCCTCTACGGGTTCTCCGACGGGTTGACCAGCCAGCTTGCCGGGGTGCGCGGCCGGCGGCGCGTCTCCCACGTCATGGACTATCTCACCAATCTGGAGTGCGAAGGTGGCAGCAACCTGGCGGAGGCCTGCAAGCAGTTCGCCATTCGCCATCCGCAACCGGGCATCGTGCTGGTCCTCAGCGACTTCTTCGACAAGGGCGGGTTCGAGCAGGGCTTTCAATACCTGCTAGGCCGCAACTTCGATCTCTACGCCATGCAGGTGCTCAGCCCGCAGGAGATCGAGCCCGAACTGACCGGCGACCTCCAGCTCCGCGACGTGGAGGACGACGACCTCGCCGAGGTAACCGTCAGTCGGGCGTTGATCAACCGCTACAAGCGCAACCTGGAAGCCTTCTGTGGGTCGGTGAAGGATTACTGCACCCGCCGCGGGATCAACTACCTGTTCACCGGCACGGACACCCCGTTCGATCAGATCATCCTGTCCTACCTGCGGCGCCGGGGGTTGTTGCGATGAGTTTCCTGTCGGGATGGTCCATGGTGGCGCTGGCTGCGGGGCTGACTGTTCCGCCTCTGGTGGCGCTGTACTTCCTGAAGCTCAGACGGCGAATCGTCCCGATCTCATCGACCTTTCTGTGGAAGCGGGCGGTTCAGGATCTGCACGTCAACGCTCCGTTCCAGCGTTTGCGGAGTAACCTGTTGCTGCTGCTACAGTTGCTGGTGTTGTTGCTGGCGGCGATCGTGCTGGGCCAGCCGGTGCGCCAGGCGATCCAGAAGCATGAAGACACCCTGATCCTGCTGATCGATCACTCGGCGTCCATGGCCGTCGTGGAAGAGGACGGACGCTCGCGGCTGCAGACCGCCCTGGATGAAGCCAAACACATCGTCGAACAGATGGGTGATCGGGCGCGGGCCATGGTCATCGCGTTTTCGGACCGGGCGGTCGTGGTTTCCTCATTCGACACCGATCGATCCGCCCTGAAGCGTAAGATCGACACGATTGAACAGACCCAGAGTCTCTCCAAGCTCAGCGAAGCCGTTGCCCTGGCGGAAGCGTATTCGCAGAATCTGATCATCGCCGGGGTGGAAGCGGGGGTGGACATCGCCCCGACCTCCGCCGCCCCGCCAGCCACCACGCTGATCTTCTCCGACGGGCGCATCGAGGATCTGGATACCCTGGACATCCAGCGGCTTAACACGGAGAACATGCAGTTGGTCAACGTGGCTCGGCGCGGGGACAATGTGGGCATCACCTCGATGCGCGCCCGGCGCAGCTACGAGCAGCCGGACGTGCTCAACGTGTTCGCGGAGGTGCGCAACTTCGGGGGTGAGGCAGCTTCCTTTGACGCCCATCTCTACGTGGAGGACGTTCACCGTGACGTGCAGGCGGTTCGTCTGGAAGCCGGTCGCCTGCAGGGCTCGACTCCGTCCGCTGAGGATCCCGGCCCGCCGCTGGGGGCGCCTCCGCTATCTGATGGGCGCACTTCGGACGCCCCCCTGGTGGGCAGCGTTGCTTCGGTGGCTTTCGATTCGTTTGAGTACGGAGGCAGCGGGGTCGTCGAGGTGCGGATCGAACACCGCGACGCGCTCGAGGCGGACAACCGTGCTTGGGCAGTGATCGATCCGCCCCGCCATGTAAGAGTCCTGCTGGTGACGGAGGGGAACCTATTCCTGGAGCGAGTCCTGCCCACGCTGCCTCTCGAGGTCGAGATCCTCACGCCCGATGAATACGAGTCTGTTGACGTGGAGGTCTTGGCTGAGGGTGAGCGCAGCAGGTACGATGTGGTCGTCTTCGACCGTCATTCCACCGAGCGGATATACCAGGGCGGCCACTTCTTCTGGGGGGCAGTGCCGTTGATCGACGGGGTCACCATGGGAGACGCGATCGACTCCGAGATCATCTTTAACTGGGACGATGCCCACCCGGTTCTGCGTCACGTTCCGGTGGTTAACATTGATGTCTATGAGTGGAACCGTCTCACCCTGCCGCCCGAAGCGGAAACCCTGATCGAGGGCGAGAGCTCGCCCGTGCTCAGTTACTTCACGAGCGAGGGGCGTCAGTACCTCATCAGCGCGTTTGGCCTGTTGATCGAAGACGAAGTCGGCCAACCGATGATGAACACGTTCTGGGCTACCAAGGCCCATTTTCCCGTGTTCATGTACAACGCCATCGCCTTTCTTTCGTCGAGCCTGAGCCCCACCGCCCGAGTCGCCACCCGACCGGGCGATCCGGTGGCGCTCCTTCGACCGCCAAAGGGAGACACCTTGTTCGTGCGGCGTCCCAACGGCGCCCGAGACACCGTCACCCCGGGCAAGACCCGCACCGCTCACTATGCCCGCACGCGCCGCGTCGGGGTGTACCGCCTCGAACCGGCGGTCGCGGGGCAGGAAGTCTTCGCGGTCAATCTCTTCAGTTCCGCAGAGAGCGACATTCAACCCAGCAACAACCTGATCGTGGGAGCTACCGCCCTGCAGGCAACGGAGGGCGCCCAACTAGTCAACCAGCCGCTGTGGCCCTACCTGCTCATCGCCGTGTTGGTGATCCTCTTGCTGGAATGGATCATCTACAACAAGCGCGTATTCGTCTGATGCCAGGTCCAGCATGACTGTGCCGATCAACGAGCCGCGGACTTCAGTCCGGGCGGTCACTCGAACGCGAGCACCAGGATGATCGCGAATCGGGCAATCGGCACGATTGAACCGGATCTGGTATTGTACCAAACACAGGTTGAGCTTGCCGAATAGAGTCCGCATCGAACTGATGGAGCCGCGGATACACACCGATCAACGCGGATTGGAGGACACCCCTATCCGCGTCCATCCGCGCTGATTCGCGGCTGGTCCTTCCCCTTGCGCCGGACGGCTCATCTCGCTGACCCGCTCCTCCACGGTCGCGGAGCGGAGAGAACTCGTATCGGCACGTTAAAACCGAATCCGGTATTAGAGGGCCAACTCAGTGCAGAGTTCGGCAACGCGCAGACCGATCCGGATCTCGTGCTCCCGCACAGTATCGAGGTCGTGTCTGAGCTCGGCGCAGCCGACATCGGTTTCGAGCAACCCCTCCACTGCGTTGTGGTCACCGGAACGGGAGAGCGTCGCACAGACCTCCCTGCATTCGGCGATGATCCGCTCCGCCACGGCGGCGGCGGTTTCTGACATTCCCCCGCGTTCAGCCAAGAGGAAGTTGACTCCCGACTCCCTGGCTGCGGAGACCGTGCGGGCAGCTTGGGAATGGCACCTCGCTCCGGTCGATCCACAGGCGGCGCACACCTGGGCGTCGCGGAGGCGCTCTGACCACGCGGTGTACACGTCCGGCCCGGTGGTCAGATTCCCCTGATCGTCGAGCTGGTTCCCCAGGACCGCCCGGGCGTGACGGAGGGCCAGATGCAGAACTTCTCGGTCACTCGGAAGCTGCGGACGGACGTCCTCCACGATGTAGGCTTGCACGGGAGGAACAGAGAGCGCTAGCGGACTCCCCGCGAGAGCTGGAGTCATCCCCAGGAGACCCACTCCGCCATCCGCCTCCGCAGTGAGCAGACCCCAGGATGGGGTGCGGTCACCGGTCCAGACGCCGTGTACGATCACCGGCTGATCGTTCTCCAGGGCACGCAGGATCAGCGGACGGTAGCTGGCCTGGAAGTGCTGATCGAACCCTGGCGCCGTGGACAGTCCGACTGCCGCTTGCGGGGGATGCAACCCGCGCAAGCGCAGCCCGAAGCGCGGAGCCGTCGCTGCCAGGAACGCGTCGCGACCCTCGGTCATCCAGCAGGCCAAACACCGTTGCGGGTCGCGTACCGAAGTCATGAAGGAGAGGCCCAGCGCGACGTTCAGGGTCTCATACGGTACGTCACCGCCGGCTTGAAGGAGCAACGCCCTCACCGTCAGGGCCAGTGACTGGGCATCGGGCTGGGGAGGCCCCATAGTGATCGAGGAGAGTGGCATGTCCGGTAATGTAGCACCTCATCACCGTCGGCGGCAAGCGGTCCCTGCTTCACCCGCAGGCGCTCGGTGGTTGCGGCCGAGTAGAGTGCTCGATTCGAAAGCCTGGCGCCGTCTCAGCCGATGTCAACCATATGGCTCGTGCATCGTGATTCCGGGCCAAGAGAGGCTGGTGATCGACATGGCAGATGACCCCAGACCGCCGGACGATCCAATCCCCTCCGATCTGGTGCGGCAGGACGAGTCGTTTGCCGACTTGGTGCAGGACTTCGTGGAAGGTCTTGGACAACGGGTGTCCGAGATGCAGGAGGCGGTCAGCCGGAGCGATTTCCTCGCCCTCAGGAGCCTCGCCCATCAGCTCAAAGGCAGTGGCGGCGGTTATGGCTACGCTCAACTCACCGAGCTGGCCTCGCGCCTGGAGCAGGACGCCATGGCGGAGACCCTACCGCCCTGTCAACAGGCCCTGGACGAACTGAAGGTCACCGTATCACGCGTGGTCGTACGCCTGGACTGACCCCGGCGACCGTATGACCGCCGGTCAATCCGCACGGCTGAGTTACGGCGACCGCATCCAGGCCCACCGCCATGGCGGAGAGCCTGATCGACTCAGCGGATCGGAGGAGGAGGGATTCGAACCCCCGGTACGATAGGCAGCACCACGCAAACGTCAGAACCCGCGTTTACGATAGCGCCAGTGCGGTTTCGCGTGGTAGTCTGGGGTAGTTCGGTGTAGTTCAGAGGCGTAGCGCGCGCGCAAATCACGCGCAAATCGGCGCCCGCACAGACCCCGAACGTTCGACACGGCACCACGAACATCTCACAGACCGGTCAAAACCCGAACGGGGGGGGTGATTACTCGCTCGCTGGCGGTAGCTTCTAAACGGGCCAGCCGGGTAGCACCCGGCGTGCTTCGAGCAATGTGCGGTACTGGTCCACCGCGCATTGCTCGAAGCAGCCTGATTGAAGGGACCAGATCATGTCAATTCAGATCGACGACGAACTGAGAGATACCCTCCGCTGGTTCCGCCTACCAGAGCTTGACGATTGCGAAGATCGAATCGAGTGGCTCGTGCAGATACTACGCGGAGTCCCAATCCAGCCCAGGGGTATGCGGGATCCCGCACTGGGCGGGGCAATCGTGCAGATGGTCAACCACGGCTTGCCCCGCGTCCTGGAATACGCAGCATCGGTCGCACTTGGTATCCCGGAAGTTGTCGATCTGGGACTCCCTGGGCTCTTTCTGGAAATACGCGACCGCAACCCCCAACTCCTGAAACTGCCAGAAGAGCTAATAAGTCGCATCGAGAACGCGCGGCGCAACCTGGAGCTGCTGCGCCTATCCGTATGCTCTCCACCGTCCAACGAAGATCCCACGGCAGGGGCGGCGGTTGACACCGCGGGCTATAGCGTTCCCGCGTTCTGTGATTTGGTGGGGGTGTCTAGCGGCACATTGAACAAGTACGCCAAGTTGGCGGGCATGGATACACCGGGGGTTGGGCAGAAGAACTTCACCTATGGCAGAAGGGACGCCGAGACAATCCTGGCCCACGGTAGCAAGATAGCCACCGACATGCCCACGCGGAAGAAGTTCCAAGAGGCACTCACGGCCATGAAGAAAACCGCAGGTAAATCGCACGTAAATCAAAAGTAAATCGCCTAATCAAATATAAATCCCCAGCCTAGAAAATGTGCTGGCCTTCCCCGCAAAGCGCGCGCACTGTCTAGGTATGGGCGACACACTGACCAGCAAAACCGAGACGTTCCTCCCGTACCGGAATGCGGCACTGAGGCTCGGTGTCCCCGCCGCGTGGCTACGGGCTGAGGCTATGGCCGGGCGTATTCCGTGTCTGCACGCCGGGCGGCGGCTACTGCTGAACCCCGCAGCGGTCGAACGTGCGCTGCTTGAGCGCAGTATGCCGCTGGAGGCGCCCCAATGACCCCCCCCAAAAAATCGCCCATTGCTCCTGGACGCCAAGGCCGTAGGCGAACAGCTCAGTCTGAGTGTGTGGGGAGTCAAGAACCTGCACCGCACAGGCCAGCTCCCCGGCGTGATCGTCGCGCGGAAGCTGAGATTCAAGGTGGCGGACGTGGCGAGATTCGTGGAGGGACTGACCAGTGCTTGACGCCGTGCGATTCATGCGCTTAACGGCATGGGCTATAGTCCGCCTCCGTTGGGCGCATGTGCGACTGTACGCCAGAAGTATGCGATCGGCATTGAGGGTGATTCTATGACAGCATTGTCCGAAGTGCGTACCCCCATCATTGACCACGACGCCGAAGCTGCGCTGGTCGGCTCCCTTGTGTTGTCCACCGGATCAGTCGCGCCCGCAATCGAGGGAGTCGTGAACGCGACGATGCTCACAGACAACCGCCTGAGGGTGATCTAGCGCACGGTAATGGCGATGATCGACGAATGCGTGCCAATTGACTTGGTCACGCTCAAGGGTCGCTTGTCGGACACTAGATTGCTGGAGGCAGCGGGCGGCGTCGAGTTCCTCGTAGACGTCGGCCAAAGTGTCCCCACGTGGCACAACGCTGCATACTACGCCCAGCAAGTGCGCTCCGCATACTACCGGGGCGAGGTGCTGAGCCGGGCGCAGCGAGCATTCAACGAGCTGAGTAACAGCCGACTGAACGGCGACTGGTTCGCCGAAGCGTCAGTGCTCGTGGACGAAGTCGCGGAAGCTGTGCGGGGTGGCACGTCACAAACGAAAGAGGGCCGCATTATGCCAACGGCAATCACCGACTTTGGTGAGGATGAACCAGTCCCGTGGATATGGGAGCCGTTCATTGCACGTGCGTCGATCACCCTACTGGTGGCACTGTGGAAGGTGGGCAAAACCACGCTGCTGAGCTGGATGCTGCGGGGCCTATGCCACGGCGGCGACATCGGCGGGGCGATTGCGCCGGGCCGGGCGATCATCGTATCGGAGGAAGGGGCTGACCTATGGCGAAGCCGACGCGAGGAGGCGGGACTTACTGACGCGGTCAGTCTCATCATCCGACCGTTCAAGACCCGTCCCACCATGTCCGAGTGGGTGACGTTCCTGGATCACCTGGCGGAGATCGTGGCGGAGCAGAACATCGATATGGTCGTGCTCGACTCGCTGGCAAGCGTTAGCCCGGTCGAGGACGAAAACGACGCCTCAACCGTCCAGGCCGCGCTGATGCCCCTGCATAAACTGACCGGGGCAGGGGCCACCGTACTGCTGGTTCATCACGCCAAGAAGGGTGACGGTAGCCAAGCAACGGCCGCTCGGGGTTCGGGTGCGCTGGGGGGATTCGTGGACACGATCCTGGAGCTGAGGCGATTCGACGCCATCCGTTCCGACGACACGTGTCGAGTACTAACGGGCTACTCCCGGTACACGGAAGTCCCCAGCGAGACCGTCCTGGAGTTGAAGCCGGATGGCTATCGCGTGGTCGGCTCACGGGCGGATGCCAATCAGGCCGGACGGTCGAAGGTGCTCGACACCATGCTACCCACGGGGGCACCGGGCTTGACGATTGAGGAGCTTCGGGCGGGCTGGGACGCGGACACTTCGGGGATCAGAACACCCACCAAGCAGACCATAGGCAGAGATCTTCGGAAGGGAGCAAAGGACGGGTATTGGGCGTCCGAGGGGACCGGCAAGAAGGGCAGTCCGCTTCGCTACTACCGACGTCAGACACCGGATCAGGAAGCGGAATCAACCGAATTGGCCGACCAGTGTCCGGAATTCGATTCGGAACGGAACCTATAGGAGGGGGCGGTTCCGAAACGCATACAGATAGCGCCAGAGGGGTTTCTAGGATTTGGGAAATGCTATTCGGAACAGCCCCCCCTAAGGGGGGGAACCGAATTCCGAAACGACACGAGCAGCGAGACGGCAGGCCGATGAAGACGACCAACCGACCACGATCACGACCACCGACGCCGGCGGAAAGCCGCGGAGCCTGCGAGCTGTTCAGGTGTACGGCTGATCAGGATCCGAAACCCGCGTCCGGGGAGACAGCCAGCCCGAAGTCCGAGCTGGGCGACTTGGGCGGGGACGGTCCGCGGCGGCGGGGGGAGGAGGATCGTCATGGCTAAGACCCGTCCTTGTGGGGCTAGGCCCATAAGACCCCGGCGGCGCCGATCCGCGGGGGAAATAGACCACCTCAAGGACGCGATGGTGGACATCCTGGAGGACAGTCAGCCGATGACGGTTCGGCAGATCTACTACCAGATGGTCTCCCGCGGTGCGATCGATAAGACCGAGGCCGCGTACAAGGGCATCGTCTGTCGGTTGCTGGGTGTCATGCGCCGCGAGGGCCGGATCCCCTACGATTTCATCGTGGATGCGACGCGCTGGCAGCGCAAGCCGGAGACGTACACGGGGCTACGGCACCTTCTCAGAGACGCACAGCGGACCTATCGCCGAGCATTGTGGAACGATCAGGACGTGTACGTCGAGCTGTGGTTGGAGAAGGAAGCCCTGGCCGGTGTGCTGCTGGACGTGACGATGGAGTGGGACGTTCCGCTGATGGTTACGCGAGGGTATCCCAGCCTCTCCTACGTCTGGAGTGCGGCACAATGCCTGGCGTCGAAAGACTGCCCATGCCACTTGTACTACTTCGGCGATCACGACCCGTCCGGTCTTGACATTGACCGCAAGCTCGAAGCGCAGCTCCGTGAACTGGCACCGGGCGCCGATCTGACGTTCGAGCGGATCGCCGTCACCCAAGGGCAGATCACCGATCTTGATCTGCCTACCCGCCCGACAAAGAAGACCGACAGCCGGGCCAAGGGGTTCGTCGGTGGATCTGTGGAAGTGGACGCGATTCCGGCACCGCGTCTGCGTGACATTGCGCGGGAGTGCATCCTACGCCACGTTGACCGCGAGGCGCTTGAGCGTACCCGTGCGGTGGAGTCAGCAGAGCAAGGCACGCTGCAGCGTTGGCTTGAGGCGTGGGACGGTGCGGCATAAGTCATGGGGCTGGATCGCCAGCGAACTGAAGACAAACCCCTGCGGCATCCGCGTCCAGCGTGGGTCCTTCCTGGGTATTCCGCGCCATGCGTGCCACTCGCGCAAGACCGTGACGGAGGACTGGGGGTTCGGTGGTGGTTAAGGTGCAGAATGGTGGGCAGGGGGTACTAATGGGCCTTTAATCGCTGTAGCCTGAAACTGAATTGACCATGCCGCCAAGGAAGCGCGTTTAACCGCATGTAAACTAGACCGGGACTGCCTATTGTGAAGCTACAACGCACCAAGCTCTCCGACCTGCACCCCGACCCGGCCAACGCCCGGCGTCACGACCAGCGAAATCTAACCGCAATCGCTGCCAGCCTCAAGGAGTTCGGGCAGGTCGAACCGCTGGTGGTTCAGAAGGGCACCGGCAAGGTCATCGGCGGCAACGGTCGGCTGACGGCGTTGCTCGCGGACGGCGTTGAGCACGCGGACGTGGTCGAGCTGGACATCGACGATACGCGGGCGGCGGCGCTGGGGATCGCGTTGAACCGTACCGCCGAGCTAGCGAACTGGGACGACGACGCCCTGGCGACGACGCTGGCGGCGTTGCAGGGGATGTTCTAGCGTGGCGACCTTAACCAAGTTCAACCAGCTTCGTTCCGATCTTGCGAAGATCGCTACCGTCGATGAGGCGAAGGGTATCCGCGACAAGGCCGAAGCCATGCGGGTCTATTACGCCCAGGTCAAGGGCGGCCTGGAGATGCAGAACAACTGCGCCGAGATCAAGATCCGGGCCGAACGGCGGGCGGGGGAACTGCTCAAGGCGATGGAGAAGCACAAGGGCGGAAGGCCCAGCGGAAACCGGTCGCACGATGCGACCGGTTTGGGAGACCTCGGACTCAACAAGAGCCAGTCGTCCCGCTGGCAGGCGACAGCCTCGGTGCCCCACAAGGTGTTCGAGGGCCACATCGCCAAGGTCAAGGCGGCGGGCGACCGGGAGCTGACCAGCACGGGGTGATCAACCTCGCCCAGGATAAGGTCTTAGCTACGATCCCCGAGGCCATCGCTGCGGCCGTCGACGTCGGGCCAGACAGCCTACGGAGAGGGCCGCGTCTGGGCGTGTCCTCGACGGCGACGGTGTTGCGCGGGCAGCCAAGCGCCCAGTGCGATCAGCACCAGGGTGCTCGGCTCCGGCACATGAGCCATCCAGGCCTCTTGGACTCCCGCAGGGTTGTAGCCGGACCCCCCGATGGTGAGTCCGCCGGCGGAGATGCCGGTCGCCGTGCCAGTTGGAGGGTAGCTGGAGCGCCAGGCAAAACCCGCACTCCAGCGCACCACCCCGTCGCACTCTTGAATCGTGCCCCATCGATCTGTTACGATGCTTGATGGTCTAAGGACCAGCAACAGTCAACTATCCATCCTACGGGGGGAGCGTCATGAACCTCCAGCGAAGTCCGATGTGGTTAGCCGTTCTCGTCCTGTCCTGCGCCGCCACCGTTCAGGCTCAGACGATTCTGTACGTCGACGACGATGCGTCCGCGGACGGAGACGGGGCGAGTTGGGGTACGGCGTATCGGTATCTCCAAGATGCTCTGGTCGCGGCAGGTACGAGTGGTGTGGAGACGCACATTCGCGTCGCCCAGGGAGCGTACACACCGGACCGCGATGAAAGCGGCCACGTGACACCTGGGGACCGTTCGGCGACCTTCCAGTTGCTGAACGGCGTTGAGCTCAAGGGCGGTTACGCGGGGATCGGTGCACCCGATCCCGACCTGCGCGACGTGGACAGCAACGCCTCCATCCTGAGTGGCGACATCGGCATCATCGGTGACACCTCCGACAACAGCTACAGCGTGGTCACGGGGGCGGACAACGCCACGCTCGATGGATTCACCGTCACCGGAGGCACGGGGACCAGCTACGCCGGCTACCTGTTTGGCGGAGGCATGTTCAATAACAACTGCGCCCCCGCGATTGGCAACTGCGTGTTCGCGGGGAACCAAGCCCAATTCGGCGCGGGCATGGCCAACTACGATAGCAGCCCGACGGTGACCGACTGCGCGTTCCGCGTAAACGAGGCGACGACCGGAGGGGGAGGCATGTCCAACAACACAAGCAGCCCGACGGTGACCGACTGCACCTTCTCTGGAAACTCGGCCGCGGAATATGGCGGAGGGATGCTCAGCTACAGCGGAACGCCGACGGTGACGAACTGCGTATTCAACGGGAACGCGGCCGGCTGGTGGGCCGGCGGCATGCGCAACCTCTGGAGCAACCCATCAGTGATCAACTGTACGTTCGCCGGCAACACCGCCGATACCTACGGCGGCGCGATGGAGAACTACAACTGCACTCCGACATTGACCAACTGCATCCTGTGGGGCAACACTGCTCCGGCCGATCCGCAGATCTGGGGTAATGCGACCGTTATCTACAGCGACGTGCAGGGTGGCACCGGCCAACCGTGGTTCGGGACCGGCTGCATCGATGCTAACCCGCTCTTCATGGATGCCGACGGAGCAGATAACACACTTGGGACGGAAGACGACAACCTTCGCCTGTCGGGCGGCTCACCCTGTATCGACGCGGGCAGCAACGGAGCCGTGCCGGGTAACATCACCACCGATCTGGCTGACCACCCTCGGTTCTGGGATGACCCGGCGACGCCGGATACCGGTCATGGCACCCCGCCGATCGTGGACATGGGCGCGTATGAGTACTCCCTGGACTGCAACGCGAACGACGTTCCAGACATCTGTGACCTTGACTGCGACGCATTGAGCGGCGCCTGCAACCTTCCCGGCTGCGGACAAAGCAACGACTGCAACAGCAACGGGACGTTGGATGCTTGTGACATCCTCGGCGGCACCAGCGCCGACTGCAACACCAACGGAGTGCCCGACGAATGCGACATCGGCGGTACGATCGTGGCTTGGGGAGCCAACTACTACGGCCAGTGCAACGTCTCCTCGCCGAACGCGGACTTCGTTGGCGTCGCAGGGGGCATGGTCCACAGCCTGGGCCTGAAGTCCGACGGCTCGATCGTGGCCTGGGGAGACAACACTGACGGCCAGTGCGACGTCCCATCGCCGAACACGGACTTCGTTGGCGTCGCGGGGGGTGCGTACCACAGCCTGGGCCTGAAGTCCGACGGTACGATCGTGGCCTGGGGAGCCAACCACTACGGCCAGTGCAACGTCCCCTCG
>JAAEQG010001092.1 GCA_024231775.1 bacterium | reverse complement strand
TGCCAGGGAAAGCCGCCCTCCCTCTGCGGTGGAGACCACCGTGACCACTCGGTTGGGGAAGTAGGACGCGGAGAAATCGACGATCTCGCGCCGTTTCTCGGTGATGGTCATCCCGGCGGAGATCATGTCGCCCTCCCCTCCTCGAAGCTTGGGGATCAGCTCCTGGAACTCCGCGACCCAGATGATGCGGAGCTCAAGCCCGTGCCGGGTGGCAAAGGCATGGAGGATCTCGTATTCCAGGCCGCCGGGATCTCCGGCGGCATCGACGTAGAAGAAGGGTTCCAGGTCATAGGCCAGCACCCGCAGCGTGCCGTCGGCATGGGCGTCGCCGATCGCCGCCCAGGTGGGGCAGACGATGACGACAAGGAGCATAAGCACAAGGATCGCTGGAAACTTCATGCCGGTCTCAGCGTTGCTGGGTTCGTTGCGGGGTAAGGACCTGCCAACTCTCACCGAGGCGAGTATATCCCACCGAGGGTCCATGTCGGTGGTACCTTCAGCTGATCTGCCGGCCGCTCTTCGTCACGGGCCGGCACGGCCGGCTAACCCCCCGGCCGGAAACCCCGTTATCGAGGGTGGCAAGGGCAAGGCTTGGGAGAGCGCAAACAGGGCGATGACGGTGGCCTGAAATCCCACCACCCGCTGTGACCAACGCACTTGCCCTTGCTTTGCCCGGGCAAGAACAAGGACAAGGTGTTCTGGTCGCCACGGATGATGGGACTTCAAGCCACCGTCATCGCTCTGG
>JAAEQG010001091.1 GCA_024231775.1 bacterium | reverse complement strand
GGGGTCTGGACCACCGTGTCGATTGACGTATCCGAGCGATCCCAGATCGGGCTGGACAGTGTGGCGGCGTTCATCCTGCAGGGCATGCCCGGCGCGGATGGCACCGCCTACGTGGACAATCTGCGGTTTCGTTCCGGCGAACCCTCGCCCGGGGTGGACGGGGTGGCAGCCGTCGGCTTGGCGGATCACAACGAGATCTTCTGGAAGCCAGTGGAGGTCGAGGGGCTGGAAGGCTACTACGTCTATCGCGCCGAGGCGGAGTTGGGGCCGTTCACCAGACTGAACGCTACGCCGCATTCCGGACGCTCCTATCGTGACGAGCTGGCGGTGGGCAGCCCCAGGTACTTCTACTACCTAACCTCAACTGCCGGTGGTGATGAATCAGCCCCGTCAGCGACCGTCTCCGCCCTCTACAACGGTATGACCGATGACGAGTTGCTCACCCTCGTGCAACAGACCACGCTGCGGTACTTCTGGGACTACGCCCACCCGAATTGCGGGATGGCCCGGGAGGGGTTCGGTATGGGCCACAGCACCGATACGGTGACCACCGGCGGTACCGGCATGGGGATCATCTCCATGGTGGTCGGCGCCGAGCGCGGTTTCATCACCCGCGCCGCTGCCGCGAGTCGGATAGTGCAGATCCTGACCTTCCTGGACGAGACTGCCACGCGCTATCACGGAGCCTGGGCGCACCACCTTAACGGCGTAACCGGGGCGACCATCGCGTTCGCCGGCTATCAGGACAACGGCGGAGACCTGGTCGAGACCGCCTTCCTGGTGCAGGGCATGCTCACCGCCCGCCAGTACTTCGATGATCCCGTCGACCCGGTCGAAACGGAGCTGCGCGCGCGAGCAACCACCCTGTGGGAGGGGGTGGAATGGGACTGGTATCGCCAGCACCCGGGCAGCGACGTGCTGTACTGGCACTGGTCCCCGGACTACGGATGGGCCCTCAACGCCGAGGTCAGGGGCTACAATGAAACGGGGGTAACCTATCTGCTGGCGATCGCGTCACCCACCCATCCCATGCCGGTGACGAGCTGGAACAACGGCTGGGCCGGCTCGGGCGGATACACCAACCCGGGCACGTTCTACGGATACCGACAATGGGTCGGGCCGGACTACGGCGGGGCGTTGTTCTTCACCCACTACTCCAATCTGGGATTCGACCCCCGGTACAAGCGGGACGACTTCTGCAACTACTATGACAACGCGCGGCACATCTCCCTGATCCACCGCGAGTTCAGCATCGACAACCCCAACGGCTACGATGACTATAGCGCCCTGGTGTGGGGGTTGACCGCCAGCTTCAATCCGTGGGGCTACTCAGCCCATGCTCCCCTGAACGACAACGGCACGATCACCCCCACGGCGGCGATCAGTGCCATGCCCTACACGCCGGAGGAATCGCTGCTCACCACGCGCTACTACTACGATCACTACGGCGAGGATCTCTGGGGCCAGTACGGCTTCGTCGATGCGTTCAACCCCACGGAGAGCTGGTTTGCCCCCGGATACGTAGCCATCGACCAGGGCACCATCGTGCCCATGATCGAGAACTACCGTTCCCAGTTGTGCTGGCGGCTGTTCATGGCCAACCCGGAGATTCGACCGGCGTTGATTGCGCTGGGCTGGACGTTCTCGGGTGACTTTGACGCCGACGGCGACGTGGATCTCGATGATTGGTCGGAGTTTCGGGAATGCATCTCCGGACCGATCGAGATCACCTCGTGGCCGCCGGGTTGTCCGGGGGCGGAGTTTGTCGAGGCGGACCTCGACGGCGATCTCGACGTTGATCTCGCCGACGTGGCGATCTTTGCGGACATCATCGCCTTGCCCTGAGCCTCACAGAGCGTCAAGATAGCACGGGACTTGTCTCTGTGGACGGACCGTGCAAACCCAGATGACTGCCCGGAGCATCATCCTGACTGTCGTCCTCGGCCTGCCGGCGGCAGTGCTGCTGGTGTTCGGCCCGCGTGGAAGTCACGACATCCCTCCGGGACGGACAGTGGTGCGCTACTGGGAGAAGTGGTCCGGCCTCGAAGGCCGGGTCATGGAGGATATCGTCGATCGCTTCAATAGCACTATCGGCGCCGAGCAGAACATCTGGGTCGACTACTGCGCCATCAGCAACGTGGACCAGCGCACCTTGGTGGCCACCGCCGGTGGCGATCCTCCCGACGTGGCTGGGCTCTTCGATCACGTCGTAGCTCAGTTTGCCGACCAGGGCGCCCTGCTCGAACTGGACGCGCTCGTCACCGAGTTCGGTATCGATCCCGGGGCGTTCAAGCCGACCTGGTGGGAGATTGGCATCTATCAAGGCAAGCTCTACGGTCTGCCCAGCACGCCTTACACCATCGCTTTGCACTACAACAAACGTCTGTTTCGGGAGGCGGGGCTCGATCCGGAGCGGCCCCCCCAGACCATCGCCGAGCTGGACGATTATGCCAAACGTCTGACCCTTCGGGACGAGGAGGGACGCATAGTCCAGATGGGTTTCACCCCGGCGCCGTCGCTCTTGGGTTGGTGGCACTGGGTGTGGCCGTACTTCTTCGACGCCAATCTCTGGGATGGCGTTCGCTACACGCTGGACACCCCGGAAGGGCGGGCCACGGTGCGTTGGCTTTCCGAACGCCGTGCCGACCTCGGTTATCAGGAGGCACTCACCTTCGAAGCCGTCGCCGGGGCGATCGAGGGCACGCAGAACCCGTTCATCAGCGAGCGTCTGGCGATGGTGTTCCAGGGGCCTTGGGTGGCCAACTGGGTACGGACTTTCAACCCGTCGCTGGACTATGGGGTGGCGGCGTTTCCGTCGGTGACTGCGGAGCGGAAGAACGTCTTCGCCAGCGCGGACGTGTTCGCGATCCCGCGCGGGTCGCGCCATCCACGAGAGGCGATGGTCTTTCTGGCCTACGTGTTGCAGCAAGACGTGCTCGAGGAGCTCTGCCTGGGCCACGGCAAGGTATCTCCCTTTCGCACCCCGGGCGAGAAGTTCTTCGAGGAGCATCCCAACCCGCACATCCGCACCTTTGACGCTCTGGCCTCCGCCCCGCACACCTTCGGTCACCCGAAGATGCCCACCTTCAAGCAGGCGTCCGTCGAAATGCTCTTCCTGCTCGAAAACGTCCTCCAGGGCGTACGCAGCCCCGAGGCGGCTGTGCGCAAGACGCAGGCCAAGATCGATAGTATCGTCAATGCATACGATCGCATGGCCCAGAGGCGGCGCGAAGCAAGCCGGACGGTGGAGCAAGAATGAGCGGTCGACACCTACCTTCGTGGTTACAGGGCCTGCTGTGGACGGCGCCATGGTGGCTGGGCTTCCTGCTGTTCCTCGCCGGGCCGATGGCCATGTCACTGTACGTCAGCTTGTGCGACTATCCGTTGCTCCAGCCGGCGGTCTATGTCGGGGCGGACAATTACCGGGAGATGGCTCGCGATCCAATCTTCCACAAGGTACTGATCAACACGTTCATCTACGCCGCTATTGCCATTCCCTTGGGCACGGTGCTCGCGGTGCTCCTGGCGTCTCTGCTGAATCAAAAGGCCCGAGGCCAGGCTTTGTTCCGCACCTGCATCTTCGTTCCCACCGTAGTGCCGCTGGTTGCGACGGCCGTGGTCTGGTTATGGATGTTGAATCCGCAGTTCGGCCTGGTTAACCACGGGCTGCGCCTGATCGGGATCGAAGGACCGACGTGGCTGGCGTCACCGGGCTGGGCCATGGCTTCTCTGGTACTTGTCGGTTTGTGGGGGGTGGGCTCGCCGGTGGTGATCTACCTGGCCGGTCTGCAGGATATTCCCGAGAGCCTGTACGAATCCGCCCGGCTGGACGGGGCGGGGACGGCGCGGCAGTTCTGGCATATCACCCTGCCCGGGATCAGTCCAGTCATACTGTTCAACGTCATCATCGGCATTATAGCTACCTGGCAGATCTTCGCTCTGCCATTCGTGATGATGAAGGGCAGTCCGGGTCCGGACCGGGCTACATACTTTTACACCATGTACCTGTTCGACAATGCTTTCCGCTTGCTGAAGATGGGGTATGCCCGCGCGATGGCCTGGGTTCAACTGTTGATCATTCTCTTGCTCACCGGCGTCGTTTTCTGGGCGAGCCGGCGCATGGTCCATTATCGAGGCGCATAACGGCGATGAGCATCGGACGACATAGACTGGGGCGCTCGGTGGCGACGTATGTCGTGCTCATTGCGGTAGCCACCGCATTCGTCCTTCCCCTCGTCTGGGTCCTATCCGTCAGCCTCAAGCCCAGTGAAGAGGTGCTCCAGTTTCCCCCGCGGTTCTTCCCGCAGGCGCCGCAGACTGACGCCTACAAAGAGGTCTTTCGCTCGGAGAGTTTCGACTTCCTGCTATACGCGCGCAATACCCTGATAATCGCCGCATTGAGTCTGGTGGGGATGCTGCTCTCCAGCTCCATCGCCGCCTACGGGTTCGCCCGGATTCCCTTTCGCGGTCGCGGGATCATGTTCGCGATATGCCTCGCCACGATGATGGTCCCCTTCCCGGTGATCATGGTACCCACCTATATGATCTTCAAGAATCTGGGCTGGATTGGTACGTTCAAACCGCTCTGGGTCCCGGCGTGGTTCGGCAGTGCGTTCAACATCTTCCTTCTGCGACAGTTCTTCATGGCCATCCCCAAGGAGCTGGAAGAGTCTGCCATGCTGGACGGCTGCTCGCGCTGGGGATGTTTCTGGCGAATCATCCTGCCACTCTCGAAGCCGGCCCTGGCCGTCGTCGCGCTCTTTCACTTCCTCACGGTATGGAATGATCTCATCGGGCCGCTGATCTATCTGTCACACCAGAGTCAGTTCACCTTGGCCCAGGGTCTGCAGTTCCTGCAAAGTCGGTCTGGCGACACGCCTTGGAACCAGCTCATGGCCGCGTCTGCTCTGATCCTCGCGCCGATTCTGGTCTTGTTCTTCATCGCCCAGCGAACGTTCATTCGCGGAATCACGACTACGGGCATCAAGGGATAAGGGCAGAAGCTCCCCCGAGACTGCAGTTTGGTGCTGGGCAATGCGCGGCGGCGAAGCGTTGGTGTTCGGGGACCGTACGATCGTCAAGGACAGACTGCTCTGCGGCGTGGGGCGATGGCCATTCCGACGCAAGGCGACTTGCCCAAGGGATGGCTACGCGGTTGTGGGGGCGCTGACCGGCTGTGGCGACTGCACCTCGGGAGGATCGTCGGCCATGCTCTGCGCCAGTTGGGCGAACTCTGTTTCGAGCTCGATAAAGGCGTCAACCACGGCGGGATCGAATTGCGTGCCGGACGACTCGACGATTATGGCGACGGTCCGATCGTGGCTAATAGCGCTCTTGTAAACGCGCTTTGTGGTCAGGGCATCATAGACATCCGCCAACGCGGTGATGCGGGCGGATAGGGGAATGGACTGGCCGGAGAGTCCCAGCGGATATCCGGAGCCGTCGTGCCATTCGTGATGGTAGTGGGTGATGTCCGCAGCCATCTCCAGGAAATCGACGCCGGGAGCGTTTTCGATGAGCGATTCCATAGTCCGCGCCCCGATCGAGGCGTGCGTGCGCATGATCGCCATCTGCTGCTCGTCCAGCTTTCCGGGGTGCAGGAGAATGTGGTCGGGGATCGCGACTTTGCCGATGTCGTGCAGCGGGACGGCGCGGGCCAGGTTGTACAGAAAGGAATCGGTGATCTGCTGCTGGAACTCGTCCTGTTTGCGCAGATGCTCAGCCAAGAGCTGGCAGTAGCGGGTTACGCGGTCCAGGTGCAATCCCGTGTCGTTGTCGCGGTGCTCGGCTAGCTTGGCCAGGGCGACCATGATCGAGTCCGACGCTTGGTCGCGCGCCTCACGGGTGAGGATGTCGTGGATGGCGGTAGCGGCGATCTTGCTGATGAGCTCGACGTACTCGAGCTCCTGGGCCTCGTATGGACGGGCTCCATCCCGCTGAGTGATGTTCAGCACCCCGACGGCGCTCTCGGAGGTTCCCAAGGGTGTGGAGATCAAGGGAACGCTGGCAAAGAAGTGACTGTCGTATTCCGGTCGTTTACCTTCACCATCTTCTACCGAGTTGATCACGATGGGGCGTCCGGTGGCGAACACTTGGCCTGCGATCGGTTCGCCGACGGGCACTTTGACGGTGGCGGCGAGGTCCTCGTCCATTCCCCAGGCGCGGGCGATTCGGAGTCGGCCCCCCTCGCCGTCCGGCAGCATGATGGAGATGCGGCTGCTGCGGGAGACGTCCGCGGCGACGAGACCGGTGTGTTCGAGCACTTGCTCGAGGTGTTTGCTGGCGGCGATCTCTCGGCAGTATTCCACCAGCCGGGTCAGGATGCGCATGTGTGACCCACGGACCTCGTAGCTGCGGAGCAGGTCGGCGCGTTCGCGGTGCAGGCTGATCATCGAGCGGACCCGGAGGGTCAACTCGGCCGTGCTGATGGGTTTGGTGAGGTACTCGTCTGCTCCGGCTTCGAGACCGGCGAGGATGGAGTCGCTGGTGTCAAGCGCGCTCACCATGATCACGGGGATGTCGCGAGTCCCGGGGTCGGTCTTGAGCTTCTGGGTACACTCGAGTCCGTCCATTTCCGGCATCATCACATCCATAATGATGACATCCGGCGGAGTTTCGTGGATGGCGGACAGGGCCTGTCGCCCATCAACCGCCTCCTGAACCAAGTAGTCATCCCGTTCAAGACATCGTCGGCAGAGCAATCGGTTGGTCTTCTCGTCGTCGACCACGAGCACGTGGGCCTTGTGCTGGGTCGACTCCCCTGCGCCGGGGGATTCCTGTGCGTCGGGACACTCCTGGCTGGTGTTGGAGTCTGTCGTGGCGGTCATACTGGTGGGCGAATCCTGATCGCTGTAGACCATGTTACGTCCGGCTCGCTTGGCGACGTACATGGCATCGTCGGCGCGGCGAAGCACGTCTTCCCAAGATCCGGCGACGCTGGTGGAAACTCCCAGGCTGGCGGTCACCCGCGTGGCGTTCGGGCTGGTGGGATGGGGGATTCCCAGATCCCATATGGTCTTGCGGATTCGCTCGGCGAGCTTGATGGCGGCTTCTCGATCGGTGTCGGGGGCGAGCACGACAAACTCCTCCCCCCCGTATCTTCCCGCGACATCGACGCGCCGACAGGCGGCGTTGATGGACTCGGCGATGCGGCGCAGGCATTCGTCGCCCGCCTGGTGCCCCTGTGAATCGTTGAATGCCTTGAAACCGTCTACGTCAATCATGATGAGGCTGTAGGGGGTGCTGTATCTCCTGAAGCGTTCGTGCTGCTCGTCGACGGTTTCCTCCCAGGTTCTGCGGTTGAACAACTTGGTGAGCGGATCACCGCGACTGAGTTTGGCGAGGTCGACGTTGCTCTCCGCCAGCTGGCGGGTGAGTCTCTCCATCTGGTCGTTCCGGCCGCGGAGCTCCTCTTCTGCTCGGCGAAGCCGCACGTGCACGGAGACGCGGGCGAGAACTTCCTCAGCACGAAAGGGCTTGGTCACATAGTCGCATCCCCCCACGGAGAACGCTCGGAGAATCTGTTCGCCTTCGGTGACCGCGGTGACAAAGATGACCGGGATGGAGGCCGTTTCTTCTCGGGCTTTCAGTTCGGTGCAGACCTCCAAGCCGTCGCGTTCGGGCATCATGATGTCGAGCAGGATGAGTTCGGGGCAATGTGCTTCGACCAGGCTTATGGCTTCGGCGCCGCTCTCCGCGCAGAGAACCTCGTAGCCGGCTCTCTCCAGCGACCGGGCGAGAATCAGCCGGTTGGCGGAGTTGTCGTCCACGACCAGTATGCTAGTCGGATTGTCCATGGTCAGGTCCTATCCTTCGCACAGTTTTGCGGCGAATTCTCTGAGGCGTTCCAGGTGTGCCTCCAGAGTGGCCAGATCGGTCTCGGCAGTGGCCAGCGCTTCGCACTCGCCCTGTCGCTCCAACCGATATGCCGTTTCGCAGGTGGCGACAGCCCCTATATTGGATGCTGCCCCCTTGAGGCTGTGGGCCGCCATCCGCAACCGCTGACCGTCTGACTGGGCCACCGCGGAACGCAGCTCGCGGATTGCCTCGGGCAGGTTCTCCAGGAACACTTCCACCGTTTCGGTAAACAGCTCGCGGTCGCCGCCGAGGCGTTCCAGGGCGCCGCTGACGTCAAGGGGAGCGTCAGCTTCACCGACCTCCTTCACCTCCGCTGGCTTCTGGGCAGCAGGGGCGCATGTGGAACGGGCGCGGCTGGGCGTGGTTGCCAACCACTTGTCGACCATGAGTCGCAGCTCGTCCGCCTTGACCGGTTTGGAGATGTAGTCGTCCATTCCCGCCTGGAGGCACCGTTCGCGGTCTCCCTTCATAGCGTGAGCCGTCATGGCGATTACCGGAGTGTTCTGCCAGTCGGGATGGACCCGGATCCGTTCGGTGGCTTCGAAGCCGTCCATTTCCGGCATCTGCACATCCATGAGAATCAGGTCGAACGATTTCTGCTGAAGGACTTCCAATGCGGCCCGGCCGTTGTCCGCCGTGGTCACATCGTGGTGGTCGCGCAGCAGAATCTGGGAGGCCACTTTGCTGTTAACCGGGTTGTCCTCTACGAGAAGGACTCGTCCGCGGGACCGGCGTCGGTCCGGCTGAGTGCCCGGCGTCGTCACGGCGTTCGCTTTTCCGGACCCCGGACCATCCTCTGGTCCGAAGACATTCATGAGGGTATCCAAGAGCACGGACTGCTTGACCGGCTTGGCTATGTAGGCGGTCCGGGAGGCCACCTGCGGATCCAGCCATTCGCCCTTGCTGCCCATGGAGCTGAGGAACACAATCTGCGGACTTCCGCATTCCGGTTCGTTGCGTATACAGTGTTCGACCTGAAGCCCGTCCATCTTGGGCATCTGCACGTCGAGGATGACGAGTTCCAGGGGATCGCCTGCCGCCGTAGAGGTCTTCAGGAGCTCAAGAGCTTCCGGACCGTTGGAGGCGGACGTGGTTTCCAGACCCCAGCTCTCCAGCATGGCATTGAGTACCCAACGGTTCGTGGCGCTGTCATCGACGATCAGCGTACGCTTGCCCCTCAAAGCCTCGGCGTCCGCCGCGTTGGGGAGTGCCTTGCGGCGGGGGGGATCGACCGGGTTCGCCAGCGGGAAGGAGAGACGCGTGAAGAAGGTGCTTCCCTGCCCCACGGTGCTCTCGACCCAGAGCTCGCCCTCCATGAGGCCGACGATCTGCCTGGCAATGGCCAATCCCAGTCCGGTTCCTCCGTACGTCCGGTTGATGGCCCCGTCTGCCTGCGTGAAACTGTCGAATATCGTGGCCAGACGGTCCTCGGGGATTCCGATTCCAGTGTCGCGCACGGAGAGGAGCAGCGTAACATTGTCATCGGAGCCTTGTTCGACTTCGACGGTGACCGCCACCTCGCCGCACTGCGTAAACTTGATAGCGTTGCCCGCCAGATTCACCAGCACTTGCCGCAACCGACCGGGATCTCCCAGCAGAGCTGCGGGAACCTGGGGATCGACATGACAGACGAACTCGAGCTCCTTTTCCGTGGCCCTTCGGCCGAGGATGTCCACCAGGCCCTCGATCATGCCCACCGGATCGAACTCGACGGTCAGAAGCTCCATCTTCCCGGCTTCGATCTTGGAGAAATCCAGGATGTCGTTCAGGAGGGTGAGCAGACTGTCCGCGCACTGCATGACCGTGTCCAGGAACTCGCGCTGCTCTCCGTTCAGGTTGGTGGTGAGGGCCAGTTCGGTCATGCCGATGATGCCATTCATGGGTGTGCGAATCTCGTGGCTCATGTTGGCCAGGAACTCGCTCTTGGCCCGGTTGGCGCCCTCGGCAGTGTCCCGTGCGTGGCGCAGCTCGCGGTTGACCGTCTCGAGCGTATGCTGCTGGTCTTGAAGCTGCTGCTTCTGGAAATGCAGTTCCTGATTGGCGGCTTGAAGTGCGGCAGCCTGCTTCTGCAGCTGCTCTTCCGCCTGCTTGCGTTCGGTGATATCGGCCAGGACGAGGACTGCCCCGGTCAGCACGTCCTGGTTGTATACCGGGTTGACGGCCAGGGAGACAGGGACGATACGGTCAGGCAGGACCAGACGGATGTCCTCCGAACGGTACCTGCGTCCGTCCCGGATCATTGGTGCGAGTCTGAGGCGGGCGCCGGTCCCGGGGGCGGTCTCTGCCCGGCGGTGCAGTTTGATGTAGTCATCGATTGGCTCGTGCATGTCGCCAGCGGACGATGACACCCCGAGCAGTTCTGCTGCGGACGGGTTGATGTGGAGGAATCGCCCGTCCAGGTCCAGCGCGCACAGACCGGCGTTGATGGAACATGTGATCGTCGAGAGGATGTCGCGCTCCTTGGCGATTCGCTCATGAAGCACACGCATTTCCGTGGATGATACCCGGATGGACTGCTCCAGCAGGTAGCGTTCCTTGTCGGTGTCGGCATAGGCGGCATTGATGTGCTGGAGCAGCTTCTTCCATGGGGAGGGGGCTTTGGACGGCTCCAGCCCGACGCGTCGAAGTTGTCTGAGGAGCAGCGGGTGGATCATCACACGGCTTCCGCGATGGTCGTCAGGGTCATCGTCTGGTTATGCAAATCGCAGTGGCCCGTCGTGTAGGGTGATATCTCTCCGTATGAGTAGAACCCTACCTGTTTCGAGCCCGTAGGCAGCGTATCGAGGACACTTTCGATCTCCTCTTCGGCGCGCTCCCCCAGCACCAACCGGCGCCCAACGCAACTGATGGCGATGCTGAATACCGGCCCGGGTTCGGTGGAATGCTGGATGGTCATGAGCGCGGATTCCGAGGCGCTGGTGATGAGACGATCCATATTGGCACGCATCAACTGGACCAGGGACCCCTCGGGGATGTCGGCGGCGAAGGTCATCGAGCCTTCTGACTCGTCGACGGCGAGCACGGTGCGGACGAGGGACTTCTGGGCGGTTTCTTCCGGACGCATCGCCAGCGGGAATAGCAGGGCAGTCGCCGGAAGGCCCGAGGAGAGATCGCCGAGGTATTTCTTGTACAGGGGCAGGGCGGGATCTCCGTCGAGCTCGTAAAGAACATTGCCCTGAGAACGCGTGACCCTCCGTTCGGGGCCAAACACGTCCCATCCCCCGCGAGAACCGTGCCCGATGCGGATCGCGTCACCGTAGAATCCCACCGCGGAGATGGTCTGCTCTTCAGGTTGGCCCCCGTTGAGTACCCAGGTCTTCGTGAATCGGTCGCCGTCTCCGGCAAGTCCCCCGGTCACCACGACCTCCGACGGCAAGACGGAATTGATCCCGCGAATCAGCTCGCTCCCGTTAATCTTCAGACCCTCGGAAACGACCACGACGCCGCGCAGGTCAGGGGCCAGGAGCTGCCGGGCAAGAGAGGCCCCGGCTTCATGCGAGTCCTGCGCATCCTTCGCGTCGGCGCTCACCGAACTGATCCGGGTGTTGCTGAAGCGTATGACCCCGACCGAGACACTGTCATCCTGAAGCCTGTCCTGGAAGATCTCACCAGAGGTGGAGCACCCGATAATGTGGGCTTGTGGATAGGCTTCCGCAAGTTCCCGGAGGGGTGCCGTCTCCTGGAGAAAGCGCGCCGAAGCGAACGCGAAGACCAGAGTTCGGTCAGAATCCCACTGAGGGAATGCGTCAGTGGACCAACCGTCATCAGTCGTGAAGGTGAAGGTGGTCATTTCCATGCGGTGTCTCCTGTCTTGAATCGCAGGGCGTCTTGGTTGCGTCCAGTGGTGGCCTGGCCATCCCTCGTCTTCTCCCTTGAGGTACTTGTCGCCAGCCTCCGTTCTACATCACACCATCGCGTCGCTATCACCGGCGTTCACCAAGCCATTGCCGACCCGAGCCGCGGTGGTGCTTGATCGATCCTCATCCTCATGGGGCGGTCGTCGGTCCCTCCGTATCCCTCCACTGATCCGAGAGCTCCCGCAGTTGGGCGAGCTGGTCCTCGAGGTCTTCCACGGCAGCTTCGGTGAAGGCGACTACGTCCTCCGAGTCGAGCCTCTCCAGATGCAGAGCAGTCTTCGCTGCTCCCACGGCTCCGAGGCTCGCCGCCGCGCCCTTGAGCTGGTGGGCTACAGCCCGTATGCCTGCGGCGTCATTCCTTGCGGCGGCGGCCCGCAACTCCTTCACCCGATCGGGGAGGTCCTCCACAAAGAGTTCCAGCACGTCGCGCAGGAGTTCCCGATCATTGCCCAGGCGGGCCAGCGCATCTTCAACGTCGAGCGGACCGCGTGGTTCGGTGTCGGGCGGGGGGGGCTCGCTCTCTGGGGGGCTCGGGCTCGCCTGAACCTGCGTGTTGTCACGTGGGGAATCGAGCCACTTGTTCACCATTTCGCGTAGTTCCTCCGACCTCACCGGCTTGGAGATGTAGTCGTCCATCCCCGCCTGGAGGCATCGTTCGCGGTCTCCCTTCATCGCATGGGCCGTCATGGCGATGACCGGAATCTCTTGCCAGACCGGATGGGCGCGGATCCGTTCGGTGGCTTCGAAACCGTCCATCTCCGGCATCTGCATGTCCATGAGGATCAGGTCGAATGACTTCTGCTCGAGGATTTCCAGGGCGACACGACCGTTCTCGGCGACGGTTACTTCGTGGTGGTCGCGTAGCATGATTTGGGAGGCCACTCTACTGTTGACCGGGTTGTCCTCCACGAGGAGGATTCGTCCGCTGGACGGGCGCAGGTCGGGCTGGGCAACCAGGGCGTCCGCTGAGGCGCTCTCCTCGCCGGACGCCGGATCATCTTCTGGTCTGAAGATGTCCATGAGGGTATCCAAGAGCACGGACTGCTTGACCGGTTTGGCCAGGTAGGTGGTCCGGGAGGCCGCCTGGGCATTCAGCCACTCGCCCCTGCTGCCCAGGGAGCCCAGGAACACAACTTGTGGGTTTCCGCATTCCGGGTCGTTGTGGATGCGGCGTTCGACCTGGAGGCCGTCCATCTCGGGCATGTGTACATCGAGGATGAGCGCGTCGAAGGTGTTGTGAGCAGCGAGCTCCAGTGCGGTGGCCCCGTCGGCAGCCGTTTGGGTCTGGCAGCCCCAAACGGTGAGGATGCGTTCCAGAAGACGCCGATTCGTGGTGTTGTCGTCGACAATCAGAATACGTTTGCGACCGAGCAGGTCTTCGGCGTCGGTTTCTGCGGTCTCTAGTGTCGATTCTGTGCCCTGCCGCGGTTCGATCCACCCCAAACTGACTCGGAAGCGAAACGTACTTCCTCGGTTCAGTTCACTCTCTACCCAGATGGCTCCGCTCATCAGGTCGACGACCTGTTTGGAGATGGTCAGGCCCAATCCGGTCCCGCCGTACCTTCGCGTGGTCGCCCCATCGGCCTGAGTGAATCTATCGAAGACCGAGTCCAGGTGATCTGCGGGAATGCCGATCCCGGTGTCTCGGACCGAGAACAGCAGAGTTACGTGGTCATTCGTCCGACTCTCCTGTTCCACACTGATCTCGACTTCGCCCTGCTCGGTGAACTTGACGGCGTTTCCAGACAGGTTGACCAGGACCTGTCGGAGGCGCGCGGGATCGCCCAGCAACCGGTTGGGAATCGCGGGATCGACGTGGCAGACAAGCTCCAGCCCCTTCTCCCTGGCGAGATTGCTGGCCAAGTCCGCGACTGCGTTCATCACCGTGGCCAGCTCGAAGTCCGTCTTCTCCAATTCCGTTCTTCCGGCTTCGATTTTGGAGAGATCGAGAATGTCGTTGAGCAGGGTGAGCAGTGCGTTGGAGCATCCCATCACGGTGTTGAGGCACTCGCGCTGCTCGGTGGTGAGCTGCGTGCCCAGGGTCAACTCGGTCATTCCGATGATGCCGTTCATGGGCGTGCGAATCTCGTGACTCATGTTGGCCAGGAACTCGCTCTTGGAGCGATTACCGGCCTCGGCGGCCTCCTTGGCACGGAGCAACTCGGTCTCAGCCTGTTTCCGCTCCCTGATGTCACGGAAGACAACCACCGCACCAGTCAGCTCTCCGTGTTCGAGGAGGGGTGTACTCGTGTACTCGACGGGGAAGCTCGTGCCGTCCCTCTTCCAGAACAGCTCGTCGTCGACATGATGGACGTCGCCATCTCTGAACGCGGCATAGATCGGGCATTCCTCGCGAGCGTATGGACTGCCGTCAGGCTTCGTGTGATGCAGGACGTCGTGTGGCGGCTGGCCAACTAGCTCCCCCACCTCCCACCCGACCATCCTCGCCGCGGCCGGATTGATGAAGGTTGTCTTACCGGCAGAGTCCAATCCGTAGATGCCCTCGCCGGCGGAGTCCAGGATCAGCTTGACCTCGCGGCTGAGTCGCTTGACCTGCTCTTCCGCACGCTTGCGCTCGGAAGCCTCGACCGTCAGCGTCACCAAATCGGCCAGGGAACCT
>JAAEQG010001090.1 GCA_024231775.1 bacterium | reverse complement strand
TGCTTGGCTTGCTGTTGGGCGGCCGTCTGAAAGGCGCCGAATCCGGTCGCCGCCGAAACGGCTTGCCGCCATTGAACCATCCCCTCGCCCGACAGCCGCGAATCGCCTTCCAGTTCGAGCCGCACCTCGCGATGCGTTCCCTGCACGGCCGCGCGGACGTTCAGCCGCCCGTTGGTCCCGTACTCGAACGTCACTTCCACCGGCCATCCCTTGGGTAACCCCAGCGGCAGCCCCCGAATCACGGTCCGTCCGATCGCCGCGCACTCGCCGGGTAGCGAACTCTCGCCCTGTAATATCTGGACAACAATCGACTGCTGGCCTTCCGACTTGGTGATGAACTTTTCGGTGAAGCGGGCGGGCAACTGCGTGTTGCGCGGAATCAGCACGAAGTTGGACTTCCGCATCGTCGCCGGATCGATCCCCTCCACGCCCAGGCTGTGCGCGTTGACGTCCGTCACCTGGAAGCTGGGTTCGGCGCCCTGCGTCTGCTTGTGCAGCAGGTAACGCGAATAGATCGCCGCCCCGCGTGCCACCGCCTCGTCCGGATTGACCGTCCGGTCGGGAACGATGCCGGTTATCTGCTGCAACATTTGGGCAACCATGGGCATCCGGCTGGAACCGCCCACCAGCAATATCCGCGAGATGTTCGTCCACTGGAGCTTGGCCGCGG
>JAAEQG010001089.1 GCA_024231775.1 bacterium | reverse complement strand
GGGGGACAAGCGCTCGGGCAAGGATGCGGGCAACAGGAGTACGGGATGCCGGAGCCCACAGATAACGGGCCCGGGAACATCTCCAGACAGACCGATGGTGACCGGTCGCCGAATGCCCAACAGAGTCCGGCACTCAGCCAGTTGCCTTTCAAGCCAATCCGGAGCTGGTTGAGCCCGTTGTATCTCGCCGCGCATGCGACGATAGCGACGCGACAACAGAACCAGAAACCAGGCGACCACGGTCAACCAGAGCAAGAAGAACCGGCCCGACTGCTGGACGGATGCAAGCGGCCGGTGCGCAACGTAGGCAACAGGCACCGGGGCCCCCGCCTCCCCGGTGTCCAGACTGGAAGCAGATACATTGGGAACTGCCCCGGGTGTCATGGAGCGAATCGTCGTCCCAACGGGAGAGAGCTCGGCAACCGGCGTCTCCTGAGGAATCCAGTAGCCGATCCCGGTCGGCAACGCCAGTGACGGCGGCAAAACCAACTTGACCAAAACCAGCAGCCAAAGCCCATAACGCAGGCAAGGACTCGCCCAGCGACGCCGCCGCAGCACCGAGTCCAACACGAGCAACAGTCCCACCAGAACCGCCACCTGGACAAACATCGTTCGCGCGAATCCGCAGAAATGGACCCCGCAAG
>JAAEQG010001088.1 GCA_024231775.1 bacterium | reverse complement strand
GACGAGTCCTTCATCATCCCTGATATCGAGAAGTACATCGGCAATCCCCTCAAGTGCTCCATGCCCGACGAGGAATTGTTGAAACGCGTCCCTTCTGTCCGCGGCTCGGCCCCCAGGGAACCCTCTGTGAGCAAATCCTCCGCCCGTGGCTCCTCGGGCCGCCGCTCCTCTTCTCGTGGCTCCTCCCGGCGTGGCTCCTCCGCTCGGGGCTCCTCCCGGCGCAGGCGGTAGGACTGTGTCTCCAGAAAACCCACTCGCCGTCCGATAAGTAAAAATCCCGTAAGAGTGACGTGACTATTGGCCCGCCGCACCGAATCCGGCCGATATAGACGGTACCGGTTCGTCGCTATGCCACAATGCGCGCGTGAACCGAACCGTACTACGCATTGGGATATCTCGGCGATGCTGAAACAGGTGAATTCCATACCACCGACGCCCCGCAGTCGGCACCGGACCAAGTCGTGCCCGTTCTGCGCCGAGGCGATTCGCTACGAGGCGGTCAAGTGTCGCTACTGTGGGGAGTTCCTCTATGGCGACCGCCGGGAAACGGCCGCCAAGTTCGGACTGCTCCCTCCCGATCCCGAGATGAGCGAGGGCGAGCAGGAGGATTTCGAGGAAGACGAGGACGATCTGCTCTGGCGTGGACGGCCCAGCGTCCTTGCCCTGGGGAGAAAGCTCGTCGCCACCGCCCTGCTCGTCGGTGTCTGCTGGACTGTCTTCAAGTATCCCGTCACCGCCCTGGTCGCCTACGTCGACGCCCTTATCCCCCCGGCCACGCTGGAAACGGAGATGTTGGTCCGCGTCGAAGGCTGGCTCGACCTAGGGGCCCTGGTCCTGATGGGGCTTGCGGCGCTGGTCTTGCTCTGCCGGATTGTGGCGCTGAAGAGCATCTACTACGAAGTGACGCCCGACCGGATCGAATGGTCGCGCGGAATCTTCGATCGCCAGGTGGACAATATCGATATGTTCCGTGTGATCGATCTGAAGCTGCGTCGCTCACTGCTCGAAGCCATCCTGGGGATCGGGACCGTAACGCTGACCACAAAAGACGATTCCGATCCCCATTTCGATTTCGTCAAGGTCTCCGGCTGCCGCGACCTCTACAACGTCATCAAAGAAGCCGGACTCGAAGCCGACAAAGTCCGCAACGTCATCCATATGGAGTAACCGCTGGCATCTCCATATCCTTCCCTATCTCCAGCGGAGACGACCTTGACGGAGCGAAGTCCTTCCGCTAACGTCGTAGACCATAGGTAGTGCTCGGTGGGAAGAGTATGTGCACTGAACCAACCTGGGGATGCTT
>JAAEQG010001087.1 GCA_024231775.1 bacterium | reverse complement strand
GTGTCCCTCCGGGCGAACGACCAAGTCAGCCTGCAGCAGCAACGTGTCAAACAACCCGTTCTTGCGCGGGCGGGGGGGCTGTGCACCTGACGAGGGTGGCGGCGAAACCCGCCCGCCGGATCCCCTGGCATCGGTTCCCAGGCCGGGACCGAGCACCGCCAACCCGTCTGGATGACGCACGTTGAAGTTCAGGTCAGCCTCTGAAACCGATTCGGCGGCGAAGAAGCGGACCGACCGGTCGAATATATCCTGCTTGATCCACATGGTGGCAATGTTGGCTTCGTTGGCGTACTCCCCCGGGCGGACCAAGCGTCGCTGGCGGGTGAACCGCTGCAAAGCCTCGACCAGTCCCGACTCCGCCAGGGAGACTCGAAAACGTCCCGTGTACGGCTCGACCCAGAACTCCCAACCCTCCGTGCCACGTTTTGCCAGCGTGGCAACGGTCGAGTCCACCACGAAATCGCTGCGCACTTCTCCTCCGGTAGTCCCGCCGCGGACCGCTCCGTAGCCCAGCCCCAGACGCACCGTCTCGGTGTCCCCCTGACGATAGAACGTGTCGACGCTCGCCAGCGTGGAACGCTTGATCATGACGACGCTGGCATCGCCGAAGCGGAGCACCAGGTGTGCCCGCAGGCCAGTTCGAATCTGCGTCCCCGCCGTCAGCTTGTCGCCCTGCTTGACCGCGGTCCAGTTGATCTTCTCGTCCGGATTGGATTTCGCGGGCACCGCCGATTGCTCGACTAGTCCCTTGACCTCGATCGCTTCAGCTTCGAGGGCTGCTGCGTCGGCAGGCTTCGCCTTCGAATCGGCTGGCTTGGGATCTGCGGCCTGGCCGGCCAGGTAGCTCGGCCCGGCACAAACGAGGAGCAGGGTGATCGCCAGATACCGTGGTATGCGGGTACTACCCATGCGCTTCCCTTCGTTGTGTTCCCCAGACCGCTCCCCGCGGATGCCCGTCACTCAGTGGGCAACGGCTGCTCCAGCCCGGCAGCACCCTACGGCAGAGCTGCCGCGTCCTCAAGCTCCATGTACTCGGCGGCCTTGGAGATAGTCGCCAGCAGCTCGCCGCCGGTGACCACGTGGTAGGGGAGGGTATAGGGCATCATCTCGTGCCAAACCGCCGTGCGCAGCGCGTAGCGGCGATCCCCCAGCCCCCACGAACCGAACATCGCGTCGTTCAGACCTCCAGGCAGGTGGCAGGTCCGCACGATCATGTAAGCCAGCGTTCCCTGGTCCAGGCAATCATCGGCCGCCAAACCCCAGGACGGGCGGGCCACTCCGCGTTCGATCAGCCGCGACTCGCGCTCGGCGAAGCTCTGCCCAGACGAGTCATCCCCCGCCAGCAGCAGCATCGCATGGTAGGCTTCGTCCATGCTCACCGCCGGAAGGTCGCTGAGGAAGTGGACAAACTCGATCTCGGGCAGGGGACCGTGATTCTGGCTGGGTTGGTACGTGCGCTTGGGCGCTGCGCAACCCGAGACCCCTGCTATCGCAAGGGCTCCCACCGCAAGCCAAGTTGACCGACTGGCAAACAGCATTAGAACCGCCAGGTCACTCCAACCAGGAAGAACGTGCGCGTCGTCTGATCGCTGTACGCCTTCCCGGGGAAAAACACTCCATACCTCGCCGTCCAGGCCACATCCGGGGTGATGTCCCAGTTGGCGAAGAAATCCATCTCCCATCCCAGATAACCCGACGTCTGGTCTGTGGTTACGTCGGAGGTCGCTCCGCGTCGGTGGTGCTTGTGATAGAGGTACCAGTCCGTACCCAGCTCCAGGTGCGTGAACAGTCTGGTATCGTCGAACGGGTGGAAAGACGCCCCCGCACGCCAGATGTGGATGTTGCTCAACGTGGGCGCGTGCGACAGCCCCGTGTCCCGCCATCCGAACCCGTTGAACCCTCGATCCGTCGAATCGCCCTGGTTGCCTCCAGCGGCGTTCGTCGGACTGCCCAAGCGCCCCGAGTCACCCGAGGCAAACATGTACTCCAGCGAGGCCCGCGGTTTCCCCTTGGCGTCGAACAGGTACTCGAGTTCGGCGTCAAGCGCCCAGGCGCGGATCACGTCCCGCTGGATGAAGCGGCGGTGTCCATAGCTCCGACCGCCCTCATAGACCCATTCCGCGGAGTAGCGCAGGTCGGTCAGCAATTCGCCCTCAGCCCCCAGGCCCACATAGAAGGAATCGTAGTCGTAGTCCTGGAGCAGGTGCGGGAGCTCATCGCGATTGTGGTCGCTCTGCCACAGTACGTAGGCAAACGGTTCATGCCGCTCGAATCCGCGGTAGCGCGCCTCCGCCCCGAAGAAGGACCGCCGCGTGCGCGTGGTCAAGCGCGAGGAGTCCATCTCCTCGCTGCTGCCCACGGTTTGGCCCACCAGTCCGGTCACCGCGAGATCACGCCACTCCCCCCGCAGCCACACCTGATCCAGCACCGTCGAGAAGGCGTATCCGGTTCCGAAGGTCGCCAGGTCACGGCCAACCTTGAACGTGAGGTTGTGGTCGATGTGTCTTCCCGTGGAAGATCGCAGCGCTCGCCGCAGATCGAATTGGTAGAACCCGCGCTCGAGATTCGGTCCTTCCCAGTCGCTGTCCCGACCGTCGAACGAGTCGCCCGTGTTGAAGTCCAGGTAGCTCATCCTCCCGCGGGCGTACAGCGTGTGGGCGCCTTCGTCGAACGCCATCCGGCCCCACACCCGCAGGTCATTGCGGCGGAACGTGCGTGAACTGTTCACCCCGTCGTCGTAGATGAACAGGTGAAAGCTGTACCATCCGCCGTAGTCGAACTCGACCTTCTCAGTTGCGGGGCGTTGGGCGTCAAGTTCCGCGCGGACCCGTTCCTCAATCTCGCGCTGTTGATTGACGAACGCATCCGGCTCGGCACGCCCCTGGCCATGAACCGGGGCGCCGAGTCCGACACCTGCGAGCACCGTCAAGATTAAACCGATCCTGGACACGGTTCGGAATCCGTTGGGCAAACTGGAAGTGGAGTCGCCGAGGCTCCCCACGCGAGTGCGCCGCCATAACGGGACACCCATATCGAATATCGGCAGTGTCGACCGCTCAACACCACGCGTCTTCGATACAGGACGTATACTGCGCGGTCAGTGCTCGCGCGTCAACCTCCAGGGCGGTGTGCAGCCGGGCATGGTGATGCTTCTC
This sequence comes from bacterium, assembly GCA_024231775.1. Taxonomy (GTDB): domain Bacteria; phylum Planctomycetota; class Phycisphaerae; order UBA1845; family UBA1845; genus JAAEQG01. The sequence goes on along the minus strand of JAAEQG010001087.1, from coordinate 529 downwards.
CGGCTGATCGCAGGTTGAACCGCGCTCCGGGCCGGGAGTTGTGAGGGTGTGGGAGCTTCCTCGTGGCGGGCGCTTGGCACGGGCCAAAAATACAGGCCTCGCACCCCTCGGGGAAGGATGCGAGGCCATTGAAAGGGGACACGACAGCTTCCATCCAATCTATATGATAGCCAAACCCCGGAAATCAAATCCCGCCCGTTAAAGTTCTCAAAAAACTGGGCTTTTCACCGCGATCGTCTCGTAACCGGGGCTGTTCTCGGGCCTGCCCGGCGGCATGGCTTGTCCTTCGGGTGAGAGCGTGGACTGCGGGGGGCTCAGATGTCCGTCGCATAATCCGTCTGTGCTCCGGACGGCTCGGCACCTACCCGACAAACGTAGACACGGACACTTTCAGGGGTGCATCTCACTTAGGGTGGCATGGGCAAACTTGTTTGCCCGTGTTGGACAATCCCACGGGCAAGCTGCTGCTTGCCCATGCCACCCTGGCCAGTCTCTGCCACCTTGTTAGGGATGCACCCTTCTCGTCGAG
>JAAEQG010001086.1 GCA_024231775.1 bacterium | reverse complement strand
CTCACGAAGAGGGCCACGCCGGTCCACTCGTCTGAGGACCGCACCGGCTCGCTCAAACGGGAGCGCCCGGGGTCCGTCTACCACAAGTACATGGCGCGTGATCTGGAAACTGGGCTGCCTGCGCGATCATGCGTTATTGGGGTCTCAGCCCTGCCTCCACCCTCCGCCACGCAAGTCTCAAAACGAGGACGAGTGTCGACGCGACCGCCCTCAGGCCGACTTGTAGCGGATCGATCGGACTGCGCGGATGGTGCGAACGAATCCGGAGAGGGTGAAGCCGAGGGCGCAGATAATCAGAATCAGTAGGAAGAGGCCGAAGAGGTCCGCCACGACCACGCCGAAGATGGGGCGGGACGCGATGCCGATCTGGTAACGATCCGCCAGGACAGCCCATCCCATGGTTAACCCGATGAACACGCTGGTAGGGAGGAAGAGGAACGACGCGTAGCAACTCGCGGTGCAGGCGCTGCGCGGGTCCGCGTCGCTGCTCCACCAGGCGAGGGCAGCGCCGACTACGGTGGAGCAGAAATGCAGAAGACCTGCCCCCAGGCCGATCGATGCCACGGTCAGGAACGTGTGCAGGATGACGACGCCGCGCTCCTGGGTACCGGCGATCTCGGCGACGCAGAATGCGGCGGTTCCCAGGGCGGGCAGGGCCCCCGAGAGTACCGTCGTGGTGTAGGCGAAGCTTCGGGCTGTCCCGACCTGTTGTCCAAGGGGGAGACGCTGGAAGAATCGCGGGGCGCGGATGACCTGCCGAATCGTTGCCCAGTAGGCTTTGATGCGGGCGACACCTCCTGCAGCCTCAGCCCAGGGAGGAGTACATTGAGCATCCGGGGTGGACTCGTGGATCTCCAGACTGCACTCCGGACAGCGACCATCGGGCGGCAGGCCGGTGAGGATGTATCCGCAGCCGGTGCAGTGGGGGGTCTGCGGTTCCCAGGCGGGGCCTTCCGGAGGACCGGCGTAGCGAGCGCCCAGCTTCAGCACGACGCAGAGCCACCAAGCTCCGCCGAGGAGGATCACCGCCGCGAGCCCTTCGAGCCAGTAGATGCTCCGGAGCTGTTCGCCATAGTGCGTGCCGATCCAGGCGACCGCGAGGACGAACAGGGCGGTCGGGACCGAGCAGGCGGAACTCCAGAAGATCAGTTTGAGGCAGCGGAAGTAGAGCAGCCGGGTGCGCTCGCCCGCGGCGATGAACGGCATGAGCAGCAGGGCGGCGGGCCAGCAGAGTGCGTGCAGCGCACCCACGAAACCGAACACCGTGTAGATGTCGCCGAAATCTTCAGTGACCAGGTAGGCTGAGTAGACCGGCAGGGCGAGCGGAATGCGCAGGCGCTGACCCAGGGTGAGCTGTGACCAGCCGATCGGGGTGGACTCGAATCCGTAGTTGATCCAGGCGGTTGCGATCGCCGCAATTCCCGTGCCGATCAGCAGGCTGAGCAGGTGAGCGAAGATCGCCTTGGGCCAACCGGACACAGCCAGGCGTGGTCCGAGTCGACGTGGAGCGAACGGCACGGCGACCAGTGCGGGGACCACCGCCCACCAGGGGATTGGCTTGGCGTCGAGTGGACGCTCGACCGCCAGTGCGGGCCAGGCTGCCGGTACGGCGCCGCTCACGATCCACCTCCCTCGTCAGGTTCACTCGCCACGGGGCGCAACTGCGGTTCCGAGTAGGGCTCGCTGCGCTCGAGGGTGTATACGTGATCGCCCACGTCGCCCATGCGCCATGGCTCGCCGTCGCCGCCGCCGCCGCGCATCGGCTCACCGCCGTCGTCGTCCCCATCACGCCCGCAGCAATAGAGCAGGTAGTCATCGGTTTCGACGCGACGGTAGCCGTATGACGAGTCGCAGAACGGATCGGTGGGAAGGGCTGCGATGAAGGCAGGAACCAACTCCTCCAGTCGTTCAGGATAACGCTGTCTAGCCTGTCGGAAGCGGTTGAGGGCGACCATGATTCGGCCGGCGTGAATCTCCGTCAGGGCACTGAGGGCGAGCCAGTACGCCCGCGCGTTGCTCTGGAATTCGTCGGCAGTGATCCCAAGTAGAGGTGTTGGGGCGTCCAGGACGGTCTCCATATTCGGAAGGGCAGCAGACTGTTCTACGCGGGCGAGCGCCTCGGCGTAGCTCATCGTGGCCAGCAGCTCGAGTTCATGCCAACCTGCCTGATGACGACGCTGGGCGGTTCTACGGTCGTTGAAGAGCGGTGACGCGAGGTTCCACAGGCGGCTGCGTCCGGAAGCCGCCTGCGTAGATGGACTGAGCCCCCAAGCGACCTTGATTTCCGCCATCCAGGATTCATCACTGAGTACCAGCCAGCCGCTACCCCGTCCGTCATCGGTATAACGACCGCTGCTAACACCCCAGCCGAACGAAGCGGCTTCGCCCCGCACGACCTTGGCCCAGGAGTCGACCGCGCCTGGGTACCCACTCAACCACTCTTCGATATCAGCCGCGACGTCGTCATCGAGTGCCACTTCGCGGCACATGGTCTGCAATTCCCGCAGACAGAGAGCGTCCGTCGAGGTATTCACCAATAAGCCGATCAACAGTCTCTTCTGAGAGCTTCTCCCTAGCAGGAGCACGGTCTTCAAGTCATCCCAAGCGGCAGAAACATCGCCGAGTTCCGCGTGGTAATACCGTGCCCTAGCAGTGAGGAGCTTGGCGACGTTGCGCATGCCTCGCCAAGTGATGGCGGGGCGCTCGCACGCCAGCCAGCCGATGCCCATGTCGGCTCGGAACGACTCGTTGCGGAGGCGACGGATCTCCGCCAGCACGTTGCTGACCCCAGGGCTGGTGAGATGGCGCACAATGACGCGCAGTTGGGCCCGCGAGTCCGGATCCCATGGGCCGTTGATGATGTCGAGGGGATCAACGTATGCAGCGGTGCGTCCATCGAACATCCAGGCCATTCCTTCCGGAGCGGGTTCGTCGAAGGCTGGCGTGGGTAGTTGAGCCAGGGCGTCGGCTAAGGCGGTGGACGTGGCGTCCATTTCCTGGGCCAGGGCCTCGTCCTCGATCGAGGGGATGGGTGTTGGTGCGGCTGGTGGGGTGGTCATGCGCACGTAGGCATAACGCGCGAACCAAGCGACGCAGGCTATGAGGACGATCACGCGCAGCGCGCGGAGTCGCTTTCGCACGGGCGGTCCGGATTGCGTCGGTTCCGCTGAAATGGAGCCTATCCCATTACTCCCCTCCCTGCAGGGAGGGGAAGGGAACGGTTGGATTCTCTGGCGGCCAGGCCCCTCTCCCAACCTCTCCCCACCGGGGAGAGGGGCTTTGGGATAGCCTCTCGCCTTGTCCGCCGGGTTGGACCCGGTCTACATCTTCGTCGACTGACAACTCAACCCCGTGCTATTCCAGCCGGGCCAAGACGGCACCCGAGTGCGCTTTTACTTTCATCTCCTGGGAGGTTTCATACAAGACTGCGGTTCCCGCGCGGTCGGCGTTGGCGAACACCTGCCAGCGGCCCGGGGGGAGGGCGAAGGTTTGCTCCGCACCGTCGCCGTTGAGCAGCACGAGAATCGTGGAGCAGGTTTCGCCCTTCAGTCCGCTGCCGTCGAGCGCGTAGGCCAGGCAACGCGCTCCAGGCAGATGCTCAAGAAAACGGAGCCTTCGCTCAACATCCCCCTTGGTCCGCAGACGGAAGGCTGGATGGGCCTGGCGCAGGGCGATCAGGCCTTGGTAGTAGGCGAAGACGTTGCGGTTACTCTGCTTCAGTGACCAGTCGATCCGGTTGACGGAGTCCGGGGCGTTGTAGCTGTTGTGGTGGCCTCCCTTCGAGCGGCAGAGCTCCTGACCGGCGTGCAGAAAGGGCATGCCTTGGGAGGTGAGCACGAGCAGCCCGGCGAAACGTTGCATGCGCTTGCGCAGATCGTGCGGAGCGTCGGGGGCGGCTTGGACGATCTTGTCCCAGGTGACCAGGTTGTCGTGGGCGGCGCAGTAGGTGACCACGTCGGTGGGGTTGAGCGCCCATTCGAAGACGGCGGCGCAGATGCCCTGGCGGATGCGCTCGATACGCTCGCCGTTCTGGATGAACCCTGGGGCGCCGCCGTTACGCTCGCCCTTGATCGCGTCGCGGAAGTGGTCGTTGAAAGCTGCGATACCGCTGCCGCGGATCTGTTCCTTGCCGGTGAGCTGGTTCAGCCCCGACGCGCCGCCCGCCCACGGTTCGCCGTAGAGCAGTACGGATGGGTTGATTCGCCGCAGACGGTCGCGGATGGCGTGCATGGTCTGTAAGTCGGTCAGCGCCATCAGGTCAAACCGAAACCCGTCGACGCCGAATTCGGTCATCCAGTAAGCCAGTGAATCAACGATGAACTTGCGGACCATCGGGTGCTCGCTGGCGACCTCGTTCCCACAGCCCGATCCGTTCCAGAAGCTCCCATCCGCTTTCATCCGGAAGTAGTAACCGGGGGCGACAAGCTCGAACGTCGCCTGGCTCGACGTGTGGTTGTACACCACATCCATGACCACCCCGATGCCGCGCTGATGCAGGGCGTGGACCATCTGCTTGAACTCGCGGATGCGGGCAGCACCGGCTGGCGTGGTCGCGTAGGAACCCTCGGGCGTATTGAAGAACGAGGTGATGTATCCCCAGTTGTAGGCCTGCGTCCCCTCGTCGTTCTCGTAGTCCTGGGTGGGCAGCAGGTGTACGTGGGTCACGCCAAGCTCGGCGAGATGGTCCAGTCCGGTGCGCACTACAGGGTCGCCGGGAAGGTGGGCGCCGCTCTCGCTGAAACCGAGGTACTTGCCCCGGTGTTCAATACCGGAGTTCGCCGCGATCGAAAAGTCGCGCACGTGAACTTCGTAGACCACGGCGTCAACCGGCGAAGACAGCTGCACATACGCTGACGGATCGAAACCCGGCGGGTTGGTCGCGTTCAGGTCGACGATCATAGCCCGGGTCGCGGAACCCTGGGCGCAGGTTGCGGATACGTCAACCGCCTCGCGCTGCGGATGGAGGCCCGGCCCGCTGAGCTTGTATGCGTAGTAGCGGCCCTTCTGGTCGCCGGGAACGGTCGCCGACCAGACGCCATACTCGTTCTTGGCCATGCGGTGTGCGGTGGCGCCATCCGGTCCGCGCGGAGCATTCGCGACGACCACGTCCACGGTGTCCGCCATGGGCGAGAAGAGTCGAAAGGTCGTTTCGGCGGAGGCGTAGGACACGCCCAGCTTCGCTTCGGGGTCGTGGAACCGTTCGCTGGCGAGCACGCTGCCAAGCCCCACGCGCTGCACGTCGAAACCGCGCACCTCGATCTCGTAAGTCCGCTCGAAGATATCCAGCGGACGCTCCAGGCGGACCAGGAACGAGCGCGATTTCTGTGTGGGCGACACGGCGATCGGAGTGACTGCCCTTACGCTGCAAGTGTGGCCGGCGTCCCCGCGAACAGCTACGTCCTTGGGCGACGGCGCCGATATCGAATGGGTGAAGCGGAGCACGATCGTGTCCACGTCGTCGAGCCGCGCTCCGAGCAGCCGGGGACTGATGTCCGGAATGGAGGAGTAGACTTCGCTGCGCCCTTCGACCAGGTACACGTCGCGTCCCAGGGCGGACGACCAGTAGCGATCGCCGCCGTCTTTGTAGCTCCAGTCCTGGTGCATCCGCGGGAGCAGGCCGATGCGATTCTGCGGCCCACCGTATTCGCGCAGGTCCAGCTTGAAGATCAGACCGAACTCGTCGCGGCCTGCCGGGAAGATTTCCTCATTGCCCGACGGGCGCTGCCGGGCCTCGTCCCAAGTCCAGATCCCCGCCCCGTCGTAATCGCCGTCGAATCGGTGATAGTGGATGGTCAGCAGGTGCTTGTTTGCGGTCTCTTGCTGGGCAACTGCGGTGTCCGAGAGGATGGACGCGGCGAGGCAGAGAGCGCATAGCAGAATGGAGAATGGAGAATGGAGAATGGAGAAGACCGGGCTGGAGTGCCCCCGTTCGAGGCTCATGCCCGCCGGTGGGATGAGGCACCTGCGCGCGTGCTTCGAGGGTAAAAGGAGAGACGCCAAGATGCGGAACTCGTGCGGGCGCTTGATCGGATTCTCCATTCTCCATTCTCCATTCTCAACTCGTTTACGGTTGCAGGTGGGCGGTTACCGAGGGGAGCGGCTGGCCGTCGGTGGTCTCCACGTGGGCACAGAAGCTCCAGTCTCCACCGCCCTGACTGACTTTGAGCATGAGCGTATTGGTCCCCTTCTTCAGGGGGAGCGGGATGCGCTCTTCCTTGGACTGATACCCGCGCCCCACCAGGTGACGATGAAGCTCCTGCCCGTTAAGCCAGATGACCACCGCGTCATCCGTGCCGAAGGCGAGGGTGGCTTCGAGGTCTTGGGGAGCGCGCAGGTAGGTGAGTGCATAGCAGACCGCGTTGGTGTGGTAGCGCTCGAGGACTTCGTTAACCTTGACGAGGAACTCGCCGCGGAGGTCTTCCCAGCGAGTGAACGGGCGCTCTACCTGACGCCAGCGGATCGGCTTGTCCGTGTCGCCCGCGTAGACCGCCTCGAGGTCCACCTTCTCCTCGGGGGGGAACACCGTTTCCAGGCTCTTCTCGAACGCCACCGGGAACGGCCCGATCAGCCACCACCGGTTGATCGAGGGCAGGACGACCTGACGGTCGGGTATCTCCAGGCGGAGACCGTTCGCGGCGAACGCAAAGCGGGTGTGCAGCACGGTGGTCTGGGGCAGGTCTTCGGGCTGCAGATGGGTTTCGATGGCCACCGGGTGGTCCGCGCGGAGCTTCTGGGAAGCCCAGGTTGCCGGACCGTCGATCGACCAGTTCATCGGCTTATCCAGGTCCAGGCGGGCGGAAGCGGAGTGCAGTACGCCCTCCGGAGGTGACAGACTAACGACACCCGTCAACCGCAGCTTGGTGGAATCAGCCGCAGTGGGCGTCACCCGGAGGTCGCAGATCAAACCCAGAATGCGCAGCAACGTCCGCCGTCTGCCGGCAGGCGGTTGGGCGGACTCGGACACCGCCTCGGTCAGACGCATGGCGAAATCGGCTATGGCGGCGGACATCTCCGCGGGGGACCACTTCCCCGAGGCGAACAGCGTTCGCAGGTCCGCAAGGTCTTCGGCGTCCACCGCGGCGTCCGCCGGCAGGACTCGGATCGCCTCCTCCAGGCGGTGCAACTGCCCACGCAGGCCGGTACGGCACAGATCATCCGGCTGACGGTCCGAGATGGCGACTTCCAGAGCCTGATCCACCGGGTGACTGCCCGTGCGAATGATCGTGCTGAGCGATTCGGCGTCGTACCACCAACCGGCGATCGCGTCCGGTCCGAGCTGGGGGAGGGGGACGCGGTTGAGGGTGACCTCCTCCGGTGGGGGGACATCCCGCAGATAGAGTTCGTAGCCGCGCTGTCTGGGCATCTCGGGGAACGAGCCTTCTGCGGGGCTGATGACCACGCGGCGACGCCCGTCTACCTCTTCGTGGGACACCTGCGTCCAGGCGTACGCCGTGTGCTGATAGGCTACGCTGCCCCCGTCGTCGTCGTAGACCCGCGTGCGCCCGGAACTGCCCGGCCATATGTGGAGAATGAGCGGATCGATAGGCTTACTTTCCGCGCGGCTCGCTTTCGGTTGCAGGGGAATGACGGCGCCGGCGCGGACGAAGAGGGGGATCTCGTCGAGCGGCACCTGTAGAGGGATGGTGGCTGGTCCGGCGTAGGTTCGCCCGCTGAACCAGTTCACCCAGTCACCGGGCGGTAGCCACACTTGGGTTTCAGCGGTACCGCTGATTGGGTTGATCGGTTTGGCGACAGGGGCGACGAGCAGGTCGTCGCCGAACAAGTAGGCTTCGCCATGGGCGTAGGCCTCGCGGAGTTCGGGCCAGGCGTAGTAGAGCGGACGACAGAGCGGCAGGCCGGTGTCATAGCACTGGCGGGCGGCGGTGTAGATGTAGGGAATCAGGGCGTAGCGCAGGCGGAACGCGTCGCGTGCGTTCTGGTAGATAGGATCGGGGAACTCCCAAATACGCCGCTCGGCGTGGGGGTTCTTGGTGGTGTGGGTCCGCAGGATGGGCGAGAGCGCTCCCCACTGAATCCAGCGTACATACAGCTCCGGATCGACCGGGCCTGGCTGGTGACCGCCGATGTCGTGGCTCCAGTATGCGTAGCCCACGTTTCCCGCCGTCGAGGTGAAGTAGGGTTGAAACGCCAGCGAAGGCCAGTTGCAGTAGGTATCCCCCGAGAACCCGACCTGATAGCGATGGTTGCCCAGGCCGCCCCAGCGACTGAACAGCAACGGACGCCTTTCCTGCGGCCCGGGGTTGCGGCGCATGTCGGTCCAGTGCAGGTGGTTCAACCACCAGAGCGGGTCCAGCCCTTCTATGGCGGTCCGCTCGCCCTGTTGCCAGTCGATCCACCAGAAGTCGATCCCCTGGCGTTCGAGGGGATGGTGTAGATACTTAAAGTATGCGTCGACGTACCTCGGGTCCGCGCAGTCGAAGGGAATGTGCTCCGCGGTTGCGGGGTCGACCCCCATGGCTTGGGCCACCTCGGGATACGCCAGCTCGTGCTGCTTGACCCCCGTGGCGGGATGGAGATTCAGCGTGGTCCGCAGCCCGTGTTCGCGTACCCAGGTAAGAAAGCCCCCCGGATCGGGGAAGTACTTCGGATTCCACGTGTAACCCGTCCAACCGTCCAGGTGCCAATCCATGTCGATGACCAGCACGTCGAGCGGAACGTCGTGGGCGTCAAACTCTTCGACCAGCTCCTTGAGCTCGCGATCGGTGTAGGCCCAGTAGCGCGACCACCAGTTTCCGAACGCGAATCGCGGAGGCAGGGGGATGCGTCCGGCAACTTGGGTGAAGTCAGCCAGGGCCCGGGCATAGTCGTGCCCATGGCCGAAGAAGTACCAGTCCACCCCCCGGTTTAGGGGCCGCGGCGTCGGCCAGGCGGTCCCCCAGGGAACGGAGCCCGGTTGATCGGTCTGCCCGGCGGTCGAGGCCTCACCGGACTCAACGTCCGGGTGTTTATCGAAGAGCAACCGGTTCGAGTCATCAACCACCACCCATCCATCCCGAGAGAGAAGCCCGGGTTCCAGCGGCACGCCGCCGGAGATCGTGTCCAGAGTCCGGTAGGTGCCCCACAAGTTGCCCTCGTTCTCCAGGTCGGGATGCCAGCGCACGGGATGGCTGGCGACGGTTAGCTCAATCGACAGGTTCTCCGCGTGGAACGGTTTGTCGTCCGCAAGGTAGCGCAGAGTCAGCGCCGTCGTCTTGATGGTCAGTTGATCGTCCGTTCGTTCGACCTCAAAGTCCGGGACGGGAAGCCTCCGGTTCACGAATACCAGCGAAGCTCGGTCCTCGAACGAGCGCTTGGCTGACCACTCCAGGCGGATCAGTTGCGGGGTCAAGACGGTGAAGCGGGCGCTGCCCATCACCACCACCGCCCGAGGGTCTGCGCTGGGGTCGGATATGTTCGTAGTCGCCATACCTAAGTCACCTGAGGCGGCCAACACCGCCAGCCAGCATACCGAACGTAAGATCATTGGTCCTCTCCGCGTGCATGGAACCGTTTGTCAGGGTGAGTCACCGCCCAACGGACCGCCCAGCCCTCATGCACATCCGAAGCGTACCGACGAGTTGCAGGCGCATCAACCAGTTCGTTCAGGGAACTGCCGTGCTCGGAGCGATGGCGGCATTCGGCGCGGACGAGTGCCGTGTTCTTTCTGAAGGAAGGTTCTCCTCCCAAAAAGTCGGCCAAGAAGGACGATTCGTGAGCGGGAGAAGCTCGACGGGCTGGGTGAGTGTCCCACTTGCCCCGACCGTTGGGAGCTCTAGCAGACTCCGTCGAGGCTCGGCCTCACCTCCAATCGGCCCCAGCGGGGCCAAGGCATTTAGCCAGGGGTGAACGCTTGACTTGCGG
>JAAEQG010001085.1 GCA_024231775.1 bacterium | reverse complement strand
TATCGAAGTGAGGCTGGTCTCCCAGTACCCCACGGGCGGCTCCGCGCTCGTGGCCAACAGCACGTTGACCAGCTCGGATTCGCCGGGGCAGACCAAGCTGGAGAGTCCGGATCTCAACATCGCCATCGACAACGAGGAGTACGCCTACCTGGTCGAGACCTACTGGACGCCCCCCGCCACACCTGCGGACATCCAGATGTACCACGTGCATATCGAGTTCACCGTGAATACGCCACGGCCCTGAGACTTGGGTTGCGGAGAAACCGGGAATCAAAGGTTGTGGCACAGCCGCCCCCGGCTGTGTCTTTTCCGGTGTGGGACCGGCGCCCTCGCCGGTCATATCCGGGATCACAGCCGAGGGCGGCTGTGCCACAAACATGACTCTGCTTCAGCAGCCATGCTCCACGCCGCCATGTTTCGAAGCCGCATAGGACTCGCCAGGACGGATTGACCCAGCTCTACTGCTCCTGCAGCACCTCGATCATGGCGGCGATGTTTTCTGCCTTGGCGTCGCCGGGGACTGCGTGGCTGGGGGCGGCGATGTAGCCGCCGTTGCGCCCGACTTCGTCGAGGAGGTGGCGAACCTCGTCGCGCGTCTCTTGCACGGTACCGTAGGGCAGCGTGCGCTGCGTGCTGATTCCCCCGAAGAAGC
>JAAEQG010001084.1 GCA_024231775.1 bacterium | reverse complement strand
TCGTGGTCATGTTCGAGGGCGGCGTTCCCGTGGGACTCGACGGGGAGCGGATGGATCCGGTGCGGCTTATCGAGCGTCTGGAAGCCCGGGCGGGGAAGCACGGCATTGGGCGAGGCGTTCACGTTGGCGACACTATTCTGGGCATTAAGGGCCGTGTCGCATTCGAAGCCCCGGCGGCTGCGGTCCTGATCCCGGCACATCGTGAGCTGGAGAAACTTGTCCTGTCCCGTCATCAACTGCTGTGGAAACGCACCCTGGGTGACGTTTACGGATCCTTCCTGCACGAGGCTCGTTTCTTCGATCCTCTGATGCGGGATATTGAAGCATTCCTGAGCTCGTCTCAACCGAAGGTCTGCGGGAACGTGCGGGTGCGGTTATCCTGCGGGCAGGCGGTCGTACTAGGGGCCACCAGCCCATACTCGATCCTGAATCCCGAGGTGGCTTTGTATGGTGAGCGGGCCTCCTTGTGGAGCGGGGCGGACGCGGCGGCTTTTGCGAAGGTGTATGGGTTGCAGGACGGCTTGATGGCCCGCGTCGGCACGCCGGGGAGCACAGCGCATGCGCGTGTGGATTGACAAGATCGCCTCCGCCACCAGCAACGTCCCGGTCCGGCACGATGGACGGCTGACCCAGACGCTGGTGCCTCGGGAAGGCCACATAGTGGCCGCCCGAGTGGTGGGCGAGAAAAGCACCTACAACCAACTAGAGGACCTGCACGGGCGGATGGTGGCGTTGCACGATGGAGACATTATCGCTGGGGTGCTCGGCGAGCGCTCCGCGCTGCAGGGGTACTCCGGTGTGGTCCCCTCCGAGTTGAAGGTGGGTGACCGGCTGCAAGTACTAAACCTCGGCGGGGTGCTGGGGGTATGCACGTCGGAGAACCCGGACGTGGGTCGGCCTTTCAACGTCGAGGTACTCGGAGCGGTGTTGGTGTTTCCCGATTTCGAAAACCGTACAGGAGTACCCGCGCATATTGGGATGAACGCCATCCCGGTGGACAGCGCCCCCCTGCCCGCGGTTCCGGTGGTATATGTAGCGGGGACGTGCATGAACAGCGGCAAGACCACCGCAGCCTGCCAACTCATCCGCGAGCTGTCCAAGCGCGGCGCCGCGGTGGGAGCCTGCAAGCTTACCGGGGTGTCGCTCCGCCGCGACGTCCTGCAGATGCTCGACTACGGGGCGAGTTGGTCGGTCTCCTTTACGGAGGCGGGGGCGGTCTCCACCAACCACCGCAACGCCGTACCGGTCACCCGCGCGCTGCTCGCCCACTTGGCGGACGCCGGAGCCGAGGTGATCGTCGCGGAGTTAGGCGATGGCGTCCACGGCGAGTACGGGGTGGGGGCGATCCTGGCAGACGAAGAGCTGATGGAACTCTGCGCGGCGCTGGTCATGTGTGCCAACGACCCCGTCGGTGCGTGGGGCGCCCGGCGCATACTCGACGCGGACTTCGGCCTGAGCATCGACGTCATGAGTGGACCGACCACCGACAACGCGGTGGGAACAGACTACGTCCAGCGTGAACTCGGACTAGCCGCCCTCAACGCACGCACCCACGGAACTGAACTGGGTGAACTCATGGCGAGCAAGGTGGCTGCCCACAGCCAACGAGGGTTGCGGTAATGGGCTCGGTTCGCGTGGCCATTCTGGGAGCAAGTGGTTTCGGCGCGGGCGAACTGCTGCGCCTGTGCGCGCAGCACCCGGAGATCGAGGTCAGCACCCTGACCTCTTCCTCACAGGTCGGGCGTCCGATCCACGAGCTGCACCCTCACCTGCGCGGGTTCTTCGACCTGGCGACCGAGGAGGAGGTGAACACCGAACGCCTCCTGGAAGCCGAGCACGCGGTGGTGTTCTCCGCACTCCCTCACGGCGCCAGTAGCACCGCCATAGATAAGCTGCTCACCAGGGTGGAGAAACGCCGTGGAGCGAAGCGCCTGCGGATGATCGACCTGTCCGGCGATTTACGGCTGCGGAACGTGGATCTTCACTTGGCACACTACCCCGACTCCCCCGTGCTCGCCGAGCGGCGTTCGACCTTCGCCTACGGTCTGCCGGAGTTGTTCCGTGCGCAGATACGCCCAGCCCTGCACGTGGCCAACCCGGGTTGCCTGGCCAGTGCTTCGATTCTCGCACTAGCCCCGCTGGCTGGCGACCTTACGGGCTCAGTGGCGATCGATGCCAAGACCGGGTCGTCGGGGTCGGGGCGTCAACTTCGCGAGACGACGCATCACCCGACGCGCCACGCGAACTTCCGGGCCTACAAGCCGCTACGCCATCAGCACGAACCGGAGATCCTCCAGGCGTTGGGCGATCCGGTGGGTAACCGCCTCGAGGTGAGCTTTGTGGCTCAGAGCATGGACACCGCCCGCGGTATCTACGTGACCGCCCACCTGACCTTGTCAGATCCGGTGGCCCAGGAGGACCTCCTGGAGCGATATGAAGCGTTCTACGCGGACAGCCCGTTCGTGCGCATCGTCGCCGAAGCGCCTGAATTGCAGAACGTGGTGGGCTCGAACTTCTGTGACCTGGGGGTCGCCTGCCGGGGGCGGAGCGTCGTGGTCATGGCGGCGTTGGACAACCTGGTCAAGGGTATGGCGGGTACGGCGATACAGAACCTCAATCTGATGTGTGGACTGTCCGAAACGACCGGGCTGTGGACCCCGTCCTTTCGTCCGGTGTAACCCGTGGGAGCGTGCGCGCGCGTGGAAATCAAGCAAGCTGGTACTATGGCACTAGTGGACACCTACCCGCAGTTCCCTTTCACCCTGGTCTCCGGGGAAGGAGCCCGCGTGCGCGACGACCAGGGGCGGGAGTACTGGGATCTGTACGGCGGGCACGCGGTGGCCCTGCTGGGCCACGCCCATCCCCGAGTGACGCAGGCCTTGCAGGAGCAGGCTGAGCAGCTCACGTTCTATTCAAACGCAACGCGGCTGCATGTCCGCACCCAGGCTGCGGAGCGGTTGGCGGCGTTCGCTCCCCACGGTCTGCCCCGGGTGTTCTTCTGCAACAGCGGCGCGGAGGCAAACGAGAACGCACTCAAGCTCGCCGTCCAACAGACCGGTCGCATCCGGATTGCCGCGCTGGAGGGCGGGTTCCACGGTCGGACTCTGCTGGCGCTTTCGGCGTCTTCTTCAGAGAAGCTCCGCCAACCGTATCTTCCCCTGCTCGGGCCGGTCCGTCACCTGCATCCGCAGCAGATGAGCGACGTCGATCAGATCGACGAGGAGACCGCCGCGGTAATCGTCGAACCAATCCAGAGTATGGCTGGAGTAGTCGAGCCAAGCAGCGCGTTTCTGTGGGCGCTGCGCCGCAGGTGCGACGCGGTTGGGGCTTTGCTGATCTATGACGAAGTGCAGACCGGGATGGGCCGCCTGGGACGACCGTTCGCCGCTGGGGAACACGACGTGCTCCCGGACATGGTGACTCTGGCAAAGGGAATGGCCAATGGCGTTCCTATGGGGGCGGTACTGATGACCGAGTCCGTCGGCGAACGCGTCCGGACCGGCGATCTGGGAACCACGTTCGGAGGCGGCCCCCTGGCGTGTTCCGTCCTGCTGGCAGTGCTGGACACGATCGCCGACGAGAACCTGATGGAGCGCGCCGCGGAGTTCGGTACAAACGCTCGCGACCTGCTCAAGGTCGGCCCCGTACGGCAGGTCCTCGGTCGGGGATGCCTGCTGGGACTGCGTCTCGATGGCGACGCCGCACAGTTACAGCGCCGACTCTTTGAACGCGGCTTCATTACCGGAACGAGTTCCGACCCTTGCGTCCTGCGGATTCTACCGCCGTTGAACACCCCGACAGATGCACTCCACGCCCTGTCGGCGGCGCTCTGCGAATAGGAGAAACGAACCATGCAACACTGGGTGAGCATGCAGGAATACGAGCCGGCCCAATTGGCCAAACTCGTACAATCCGCCTTGCGCCACAAACGCGGGGCGACCGACGAAGCCTCCGCGCTTCGCGAACGCATTCTGACGATGGTGTTCTTCAATCCGTCGCTACGAACGCGAACGTCTTTTGAAGCCGCCATGTTGCGCGGCGGCGGTCACGCAATCTGCCTGAACGTGGGCGGCGACACCTGGAAGCTCGAACACCGCAGCGGCGTGGTGATGGACGGCCCGTGCTCGGAGCATATTCGCGAAGCCGCCCCGGTACTCAGCCGCTACGGCGACCTGCTGGCGGTGCGCACGTTCGCCGCCCTGCACGACCCGGCGGAGGACGCCAAGGACCAGGTGATCCGTGCGTTTGCCGACCATGCCACCGTACCGGTGATCAACATGGAATCTGCGCTCGAACACCCCTGCCAGGGCATGGCGGATTGGATGACCATCCAGGAGAAGCTGGGTAGCACCAGCGGTCGGCGGTTCGTTCTCACCTGGGCGCCGCACGTCAAAGCCCTGCCGATGGCTGTACCGCATTCGGCGGTGCTGGCGGCAGCCGCCGCCGGAATGCAGGTCACCGTCACCCATCCGCCGGGGTACGAGTTGAACGCCGGGATCCTGGACCGCGTTGCCGGGTGGTGCGCGCTGGCTGGGACCGAGTTGAACGTCTCTACTGACCAGCAAACCGCCTGCCGAGACGCCGACGTGGTCTACGTCAAAAGCTGGGGAAGTCCGGAGCTCTACGACCAGGCGGAGCGCCAACGGGCCGACTTTGCCCGGTACGCCGACTGGACCGTGGGAACCGAGCACGTTGGACCGGACGGGATCCTGATGCACTGTCTGCCCGTCCGCCGCAACCTGGTGATCGCCGACGCCCTGCTGGATGACCCTCGCAGCGTCGTGGTGGACCAAGCCGAGAACCGCATGTGGATCCAATCCGCGATTATCAATCGCCTCCTGGAGGGCGCGGGATCGTCCACCAGCAGCTCAACCTAGACGAGAACGAAGATGCATGTAAGAAGAAACCTCCAGGCACTGCGCGTCGCCGTGCCGTACATTCGGGCATACAAGAACCGCGTGTTCGTGGTCAAACTTGGCGGGCAGCTTTGCCAACCCGGACGCACCCTCGACAACCTGGTTGACCAGCTCGGTCTGTTGTACCAACTGGGCATCAAGCTGATCGTGGTCCACGGGGGAGCCACCCAAGCCAACGCGCTCAGCGCGCGTCTGGGGCTGACGCCCAGCCTGGTCGCCGGTCGGCGGATCACCGACGCCGCCACGCTGGAAGTCGTCAAGATGGCTTTCGCTGGAACGGTCAACACCGATCTGCTCGCCGCGTTCCGCCGCGTGGAAGTGCCCGCCATCGGTCTGTGTGGAGTGGACGCCGGGCTGGTCTCGGCGAAGAGAAGGCCGCCGACCCGAATGACCGACCCCTCCGGCGGAGAACAGGAGATTGATTTCGGGCATGTCGGTGACGTGGTGCGCATCAATGCGGAGGTGATCCATCGTCTGCTGAACGACGCCCTCATTCCGGTGCTCTGCCCCCTCGCCGCAGACGATCAGGGCAACATCCTCAACGTCAACGCGGACACCGTAGCCGCCCACATTGCCGTCGCCACCGGAGCAGCCAAGTACTTCCTGGTCACCAACGTGGACGGAGTGATGCGGGCCGGCGATGACCCCAGCACGCTGATCTCGCAACTCGAACTCCAGCAACTCGACGAACTGATTGAATCCGGAGTGGTCAGCGGGGGTATGCTGCCCAAGCTGGCCGCCTGCGTACACGCGCTCGAGGGCGGCGTGCCCCGCGTACACATCGTCAATGGGCAAACCCCGGACACGCTTCTCGGAGAAGTCTTCACCAACGAAGGCTGCGGAACGCTGCTGGTTGAATCCAGCCCCGCAGTCGACCAGGGTTCAGACGTTGGGGGTCCGGTCACATGATCGAGCGCTTAGGTCGGCTGGTCACGATTCGTAGCGTATCCGGCGAGGAGAAGTCCATCGCCGACGCGGTCAGTCTCGAGCTGGAGAAGGCAGGCCTGCGCGTGCATCGCCAGGGCCACAATCTCTGGGCCGAGGTCGGTGACCGTCCCCAGCCGCGTCTGCTGCTGAACTCCCATCTCGATACCGTTCCGCCCGGTGACGGCTGGTCCGGCGATCCGTGGACCTTGCAGGTCATGGGCAATCAACTCGTCGGGTTGGGGGCGAACGACGCGAAAGGCTGTGTTACCGCACTGATGGAGGCCTTCCTCTCGACCGGGCGAAGGATCGAATCCGGAGAGCCCCTGAGAGGCACGGTGGTGTTGGCTTTGACGGCTGAGGAGGAGATTAGCGGCGCCGGACTGAATACGATCGTCGAGCGACTTGCACCGCTGGACGCCGCCATTGTGGGTGAGCCGACGGCGCTGACCCCGATGATCGCCCAGCGTGGATTGCTGATCCTGCACGGCGAGACCCACGGGAGGAGCGCCCATCCGGCGAACACTCCCATGCAATCCGCCGACAACGCCATTCTCACCGCCGCCCATCAGTTGACCAGGCTGGCGGACTTCGATTGGGGAGCCACACACCCGCTGCTGGGCCGCTGCCACGCTCACGTCACCACGATACAGGGCGGGGTAGCGCAGAACGTTGTCCCGGACCGGTGCGAGTTCTGCCTGGATATCCGCACCACCCCGGTCGAAACCCACGCGGAGTTATGTGCACGGTTGCGCTGCCATCTGGACTGCGATCTCCACATCCACAGTGATCGGCTGGTTCCCGTGCAGACGGACCCCCAAGCGCGGATAGTGCAGGCGGTGGTGCGCGCCGTCCCGGACCAATCCCCCGCGGGCAGCCCCGCCATGAGCGACATGGTCTTTCTGGATGGAATCCCCAGCGTCAAAATCGGTCCCGGCGTGTCGCGGCGATCCCACACCCCGAACGAGTACATCCTCGAGCAGGAGCTTCTCGCCGGCGCCGCAGCCTACGAACGAATCATCCGGGAGTACTTCCGAGCAGGACCGGTCCCCGGGAGGAACGACGCGCCGGCAGACGCCAACGAGAGGTGCATACCATGAGCGAGGATTCCACACGCCTGTGGGACAAGGGTGGTATGGTCGATGAAGTCGTGCATCGCTTCACCGTGGGTGACGATCCCGTGTGGGATCTGCAACTGGTACACTGGGACTGCCTGGGGTCCGCAGCCCACGCTCG
>JAAEQG010001083.1 GCA_024231775.1 bacterium | reverse complement strand
GGACGGGTCTCTAGCCTAGCCTGGATTCCCACGACCTCGAGACCGTGGGAATCCAGGCTGGCCAACCGACATCGTAGCACAGCTCTACACGACCACAACACCTATTGGGGTGATATGCGGTCCCATCTCAAGCAGGGCAAGGGCGCCCACCGACTCGCCGTACGGTCCCGCGGGCCCGATATAGATCCCTGCGGCTATTTGAATGCCCACCGGATCGATGAACGGTCCTTCGGCGAGCATGCCTTCTGGCTCTACGTACGGCCCTTCCCCTATCTGACCACCCACCGATTCGGCGGCCGGCCCTTGGGCGCGCAGAAGGCCAGGGCTGAAGGTCGCCGCCCCGGTGGTGGCGGCCCCCATGACCAGGATCAAGGCGAGGACAAACAACGGTTTGCGCATGACGCGGTCCTCCGTCCCTCTCGCGAGGTCCGCGGAACTGCGTCCTCCGGAGGGAGTTCCAGCAAGCCTACAGCCACCCTGCTTCGGTCGAAACAGGAATCGACATACCGATCGGTCGGTAGAGAGCGCCTTCGAACAGACGTTCCAAACTCGCAGGCTGCCCGGAGATTTGGGGCCTCAGTACGCCTTCCGGCACATTCATGATCCGCGGTGTTCCCCGACGAGAACGAGGCTACACCGGCAAGCCCACCGCTCCAAGAGCACCCGGACTCACGGTATGCCCACGGGCAGGGCGGCAGGGCTTGCAGGGCTTGACAAGCTCGATGCCGGGGACTATCTTCGCGACAGTCGCGACAGTCGTGCTTGTATCCAGGATATCCAGGATAGTCACCCGAAGCCGGACGATGCCTGCTTCGTTCCCATAGGCTCATACCACCACGAATCCTCTGGCGGTGAATCAGGGACAATCTAAATGGAAATGACTAGAAATCGCTGTCTGTTGATCCTTGTAGCGACGTTGGCGTTGTTTGCCGCGCCGCTGCGCCCGCAGCCCATCAAGATCGATGTCTCGAAAGGGGTGATCGATGGACGGGTTGCGGTCTCATTCTGGCCGACCGCAGGGCTTGAGAGCCGGGAACTGCGGGATCCCACCGGCTTCGAGGTTCACCTGGTGCCGGTGGACGACCAGGATCAGGAATACGCATACCCCTGCGGGACGTGGTTTCAGCCTCCTCGGGACCGCTACAGGTTATGGCTCGAGGCGGACGGATGGATGAGCCCTGACTCGACGATATTGATCTACGCGGGTAGCCGCTTCGAAGGGGCCGGTATGGCCGGCGTCTCACCCGTCGTACCGGCAGGCACTGTGAGACTGAGTGAGGATCTCGACCTTGGGAGCAACCACAGTCTGCGTTTGCTCCATGTGGACAGCCACAACATCGGTCCACGCCCGCTAAGGGAAATATCCCGCCGCGCCGGCGCCGACGCGGCGCGCAGAGGCGTACGGATGCCCGAAGGTCGGGTCCTGGTGATGCTGTTCGACAACGAGGCCGGGGAATACCTGGCGCTATCCCGCCCGGTGCAAGTGACCCGGAATGCCGTCACGACCGCAAAGCCGGAGCCCCCCACCGCGGGAAGCGATCTGCTGGTGGCCCTGGATCGCCCAGCTCTGGCTCGGGACAAGGCCGAGTACGACGTCGAGCTCGTGGTCGGCGGTCCGGAGCTCCCCGACACGCCGCCCGCGGTCGTCGTTCGCACGACTGAGCGCCTCTACGCGGTCTGGTACGGCCTGAGCGGAAGCTACGTCAACCTCAAGGCGACATCGCCGACGGTGTTTCTGGAGCCGCAGGAGGTGGTGCTG
>JAAEQG010001082.1 GCA_024231775.1 bacterium | reverse complement strand
GCGCCGTTGTTGATTTTCAGCAGATCATTGTTGTGCGAATCGTGGATCACATTGTTGCGCAGTGTGATGCGGCTCACGCGCGGCTCGGCTCCCGGCGTGGCACCCAGCAGATCCTGAATTTGAATCACCAGCGCGCCGGCACCGGGCCCACTGTGTGCGATGTCGAAGCCCTCAAGCGTGATCCCCTGGCCCGTGTATGACGTGACAACCGTGCCCGAATGGCGCAGACGCGCCTGATAGGGCGTCTCGGAGCGCACGGTGATCCCATTGGCAAACTGCTGGCGCAGACGAACGCGTCCCTCATAGAGCCCCGCCCTGACGAGAATCAGGCTCTCATCGGAAACCGAATCCACGGCGTGAGTGATCGTCGCCCACGGGTTGCCACTTGAGCCGTCACCCGTGACATCGTTTCCATCGGTCGCCACATACAGTGTCCCCTGAGCGACGGCCAGGGCGGTCAGCGATGTCAGGGCCAACGTGAAAAATCGAAGCAAGGGTCCCCTCCCCCGGTTGCCCATCACACATCGAAGCATATATCCCCCCCGGGGAAATGTCAACGCGCCTCAATCTCGCGGATCCACATGATGGTGGGGCGCGCGGTGGGGCCCTGCAGGGGTGGCTGTTCGAATCGCAGCCCGGCGAAAGATTGAGGCCCGAAGGTGAGGGCGCTCGCGGCGATCGGTTCTGCATTGGTGACGGTGCCGAGATCGAGGGAGACGCCGTTGGGGGTGAGGCCAATGACGTTGACCTGTTGGCTGGTCCAAATTGAATCGCCATCGACCGCCCAGTGGATCGTCACCCGCTCCAGCGTGGTGGGTTCGGTGAACGCGAGCGTGACATGGTGCGGGCCGTCGGCGTCCTCGGAGGCCCAGGCGGCGTCGCGCCAGTTGATCTCCTCGGTGGCGGTGACGCCATCGCAGAGGGGCTCGGTGCGATAGCCCGCATAGATGCTGTCGGTCTCGACCGAGGCGACGACGAAGGGGACGACGTTGTGCTCGCGCTGCGGTGCGATGATCTCGATGGCGGCGCGGTCGATCTCCTCGCCGCCGAGCGTGGCGACCAATGTGGCGGTCTGCACCTCCTCAGTCGGCGTGGGCAGCGGGATGGCAAAGTGGTTTTCCGCACGGGTCGCGGCGAGCGTGTGCGTCATGTGGTGAGTCTCCCCCTGAAACTCGACGGCGAGAGCGACTTCGTGATCGATCAGGGTCTCGTCGAGGCACAGCAGATGGCCGGTGATCGTGGGCGGGTCGTGGAGCGCGACGAGGCGATGGGCGTCGAGCAGCGCGGCCACGCGCCTGAGATCGGTCTCCCCCACTCGGGCTGGCGGCGGGGTGATGGTGAACTCATCGAGCACGTCGCCCGCGGGCGTGAGAGCGGTGAGGGTGAGCGCGTCGCCTTCGATGTTGACGAGACAAAAATGGTGCGCCTGCGCGGTGGCGACAACGGTCGGATCATAGTCGGGATCGGGAGGATAGAGCGGCGCGCCCGCGCCAGCGGTGGTGATGTGGGTGACGCCGTTGACCTCGCAGCGGGCGTAGCAGTGGTTGTCGCCGCCGAAAACAAGTGCGACGCCAAACCGTTCACACAGCGGCTGGATGTCGGTCTGGACGTATTCCTGGTTGGGGTGAATGACCTGCTGGAATCGAGGATCGGTGGGGATGACCAAGTTGCCCGCGGAGTATCCGGGCTCGTGGAGGAGCACGATTTTCCAGGGACGCGAAGTGGTGGCCAAGTCGCTCTCGAGCCAGAGCATCTGCGCGTCCCAGTCGGCGGGTGATCCGTAATGATATCGGCTCTGATCGAGAACGGCGACATGGACGGGGCCCCAATCGAATGACCAATACGCCGCCTCGACGAAGGGATAGGGGAAATGGCGGCGGAACAGATCGCCCTCGCCCTCGTGATTTCCCCAGCACCCCTGCAAAGGCAAATTGCCGAGGAGCGCGAGTGTGTTGGGCCACTGGCGGTTGAAAAGATCGTTGTCCCAGTCCTCCTCGCGTCGCCCCTCGCCCACATAGTCGCCGGCGTGAGCGATGAACGTCTGGAGCGCGGGGTCGCCCTGGAAAAGATGAACGATGGCGGCGTTGACGGCGTCGAACTGCGCGGGATTCGAACGCGAGTCGCCATAGACAAAAAACGAGAGGGCCGTGGCGTCACTGGTCGGCGCGGTGCGGAAGGTGCCTGTCCAGTCCTCGGCCTCCACCGTCACGCGGCAATGATAAAGCGTGTCGGGTGTCAGACCATCGAGCGTGACGCGGTGCTGGTGATCGTCGCGTTCCACGGATTCGAGTTGCCCGAGTGAACAGTGGGAGTCCTCGCCCCACGCGACGGTGCCGGGGACGGTGTCCCAGGTCTGCCAGAGGATTGTCATCTGGGTGTTGTCGCCGGGGAAGATGAGATACGGCCCCTTGCGCAGGGGCGTGTCCCCGGGCGGCGGCACGGCGGGAGCCATGAGGGCAAGAGCGAGGATGAGAGTCAGTCGCGGTGTCATTTTATGGAAACACAACATCTGCCCGCCCCCCTCT
>JAAEQG010001081.1 GCA_024231775.1 bacterium | reverse complement strand
CGCCCTGGCGCGGGCGCGCTGGGCTTCGTCTCGGTAGGCCTGAGCTTCGTCCCGGGCCTGCTGAGCGGAATCGGCAGCCTTGGCTACTTCAGCCTGCATTTCGGAAACTCGATCGCGTAAGCGAATGACTTCCTGCTGGGCTGAGGCAGCTTCTGCCCGGTGCTGGAGAGTCTCAGCCCGGGCTGCGGCGGCCTGGTTGAGCATCTGATCCAGTTCGGTCACCAGGAAGTGGGCGACCTGGCGGAGGCCCTGCTGAATGCGATCGACGCTGTCCGAGACCGCGACCGGTTCTGACTCTGCCGCACTGCTGTCCGCCGAATGCTGGTCGGGGACGTAGGAGCAGGCCTCCCCAATCTCGACCGTCTCCATAGTGGCTTCCTCGGGCGACTCGTCCCCAGGGACGGGGTCGGGGTCGGGATGTACCTGGGGTGCTTCCTGGGCGACAAGGTCGACGGGGTCTTCAGCGGTGACGGGGTCGGTTGAGCTGTCCGGAGACGACTCCATGGCGTCCGGTTCGGACGCCATCTCCTGAGCGGGAGTCGTTTCGACAGCTTCAGGCTTGAGGCTGGGCTCTGGAGACGCGGCGTCGGTCTGTTCCGCCGTAATCGCGTCGCTCGGTGCGGTCGGAGTGGCATCGTCAACGGCCACCTCGTCCGTTGCCGGTTCAGTTTGCTCAGCGACGGTGTCCGTGTCTGGTGGCGCCTCAGCCAGAATCTCGGAGATATCCTCCTCCGGCAGTTCGCCGGAGGGAGTTTCCTCGGCTGCCGCCTCGGTGGACACGGCGGTGGTTCCGCCGGCGGCCTCTGCGTGGTCTTCTGCTACCACTGACGCCACCTCGACGGTGGGTTCGTCGGCGACAGGATTATCGGCTGCGCCCGCCGGGTCGGCTGGTGGTTGCGTCGGAGCCGTCTCCGACTGCTCGACCAGCTCTTGGAGGGCTTCTACGTTGAGTTCCACGTTGTGCAGAACGTCTTCGATGGATGAGTCCGACATGGTCGAGTCACCTGTGTCTGGTGCCGAGTCGTCGGGCGTGGCGGACTCGAAGTGGTCGGCCAGCTCGGCGGCGTTTTCGGCAGGGGAAGTTCTCACGTGGGTGGCGAGGTCTTGGCGCATCTTCGCCGCCTCCGCCTGAACCACGTCGTGTTCGATGGCATCTTTTACTTCCGGCGCGTGTTCGTCGATCTGGGCGATCGCCGCCAGGACCGCGGGGTGGCGGGCATCGCGAAGTATGGTGTTGAGTTCGCAGAGATCGGCGTATTGGCGGGTCTTGCTTTCGATGGCGTTGGCGAAGTCGGAGGCCACTCCCGATCCGCACAGGCGGAGCAGCTCCAGTTCAGTGCGCAGCCTGATCAGCTCGGTCTTGTTCTGAGGTTCAACAACCTGCACGTCGCCTTTGTGGGGAATGCGTAGCTTGCCGATCTTTGTGGCCATAGGTGTTTCCAAACTGACCGACTCCGCGACTCGAGCAAGGCGTCCTGCTATCGGCTCGAGGGCCCGCGGTCCGGTATCATAGGTTGTCGGCATCGTTTGGAGACGGGATTAGGTAGGTGCCGGCGTCCCATAACCTGTGACCGGGATCGGCCACTACCGGGGCTGAGCTCGGTGAGGAGCATGGCACTCGGCGTGGGTTCTCCATGACTCAGGGAGCGCCGCGTCCTTCCTTCACCCCCTCCGGGGGCTCCGTACGGAAACGCTTGATTTCCCAGGGCTCGCTTCGCTCACCCTGGGCTCCATTCCTACGCCCCGCTCCGGGGGCTCCGGGGGTTGAAGCCTTCGGGGGCTGAAGCTTGCAGCATGGGCGCGCTTCGGGGGCTTGAGCTTGCAGCATGGGCGCGCTTGGAGCCCGGGTATACGAAGCAGTGTCTGATGCCAGATCCGGTTCAATGGTGCCGATTGCCCGAT
>JAAEQG010001080.1 GCA_024231775.1 bacterium | reverse complement strand
TCTCGATCACAGGCTGGAACCACGTGGTGCGCCACAACGTCATCGGCGTCACCAGCGACGGAGTGCCTTTCGGCGTCTGCGGCGACGGGATTCACGTGGGTGGGGCCTCTGGCGGGCACTTTATCCAGGTGATCAGCAACATAATAGTCGGCGCGCAGGGAACGGCGGGGATATTCATCACCGGCGGAGAATGGGGCTACGATCTCGACGCCGTGACGGTGCAGGGCAACGTGATCAAAGACAGCGCCTACGAAGCGTTCAAGTTTGGTGACCTGCTGCCCTCCGCGCTGCGGAACTTTAACCCCGCCGCGATCACGTCCATCTCTGGTCTCGACGTGAGCGGCACCAACGGCGCGAACAGCCTGTGCGAAAACTGTGTAGTGGAGGTCTTTTTGGACCACCTCGACTGGGTCACAGAGACGCTAGAGTCGATGGGCAAGACGGTGGCCGATGGCAGCGGCAATTGGAGCTTGACGTTGGGCCGCACGCTGGCACTGACCGAAGGGCTACGCACCGCCAGCACCACCGTCATCGACGAGCAGATCCCGCACCCCAGCCCTCCCTACTCTTATCACGCCGGAACGAGCAGCAAGATATCCACTATCTATACACAGACAGGCGCACCCGCGCCGGAAGAACCGCCTGTATTGGACCCCTTGACACCACTGCCCATCGTCGAACCGGTATACGTGCCAGCTCCGACCGCACCACCGACCTACAACCTGGTCATCACCGTCACCAGCAGCGCCGACCCTGACGACAGCGAGCAGTACGTGTGTTACAACGCCGCGTTCCCCGGCGTGGTGGGCAAGACCAACCGGTCGCCCTGCACGCTGCGCCAGGCCATCGAGGAGGCCGAGAGCGTGATGGCGGCGGACCCCAGCATGCGTCCCGTCCAGATTCTGTTCGATCTCGACACGTCGGATACCGGCTACGATCCAGCGGGTTTCTGGGTGATCCGGATCACCGATACCTTGAACTTGAACGCGCTCCCGACGTTGGGCAGCACCGACGTCAACAAGAGCGGCAAGGTGGTCATCGACGGCGACACACAGCCCGGCGGACGCTCTGGTGCGCCCAAGATCGTCGTGCGCGGTCCGGCCAACACCGAGCCGAACGGCAATGCGTTGGTGATCAATGGATACAATAACGTCATCCGCAACATTGCCTTTCAGGATTTTCGGATGGTGTTGCAGCTCAATCACGGCCAAAACATCATCGAGAACAACTGG
>JAAEQG010001079.1 GCA_024231775.1 bacterium | reverse complement strand
GCGAGTTCCAGAGGATCGTCTTCCTCCAGTTGGAGCGAGGCATCGAGGATGACGAGTTCGTCCAGGCTGCTGTGACGATAGCCGAAGGACATGTCGTCACGGTCTCGTTGGAGAGTTTCGCCGGTAGCGGTCATCACGGTTGCGCGGGTGGTCCATTGACCGATATCCGTACTCTGAGTCCCCGCGTTGCCGTGGAGGGCGCCCCCTACCGTGCCCGGGATAGCCACGAGGCCTTCCAGGCCGGCCAGACCCCGGTGCGCCGCCATGGTGACAACGCGACCCAGGCGTGAACCTCCGCCGATCGTCATCGTCGCCCCGTCCACCGAAATCCCTCGGAATGCGGGCGACGAGAGGAGGACCACCAATCCGGGAACGCCTTCGTCGGCGACCAGCAGATTGGACCCGCGGCCCAGCAGGCGAACAGGTAGCTCGTTCTCCGCGCAGCGCCGGACGAGCGTGGCCAGATCATCCACAGTCTCCGGTTCCGCAAAATACTCCGCCGGCCCACCAAGTTGGAACCAGGTGTGCATGGCCAGCGGCTCATCTTGCCGCACGGTTTTCTCGAAGCCAGAGAATAAGCTCATTGCCGGTCTCTCGAATGTTGCCCGCACCTAAGGTTGCGACGACATCGCCCGAACGTAGTCGGGCTGC
>JAAEQG010001078.1 GCA_024231775.1 bacterium | reverse complement strand
TCCGAAACCGATCGACCGCTCCCATCGGCGCCGGAAACGTAGAAGCACACCAGCAAGCGACCCTTCGGGGTGACATGGAATCGGCTTTGGCCGGGTCGTTCCTGCGCACCGCCTTCCTCCGCCAGGAGTAGGGTGCGGCGCGTCAACACCTTGCCTTCACGGACAACCGCGTAGTTCAGAGAGTGACTCTGCCTGGCCTCGGGAAAGAACTTCTCACGCAGACGCTCGTCCAGAGCCCGTTCGGTCCACAGGATGTGCACCTTTCCATCGGGCCCAACCCAGAGATCGCCCGGACTGACCCAGCCGCAGGTCTTCTCACGACTGGCGATCTCCACCCAGGGGTGAAAGTGGCCGGTCCTGATATCCGGCGACCACGTGTAAAACAACCGGCGGAAGTCGTAGTCCCACTTACGGCCCGTGAGTTCCTTCTTGAACGCCCGCCATTCGGGATTCGGCTCGGTGATGTCACTAACCCCACAGAAGTGGACCGCTCGATCGCGCAGCGCCACGTTAGGATAGCAGACGCGAATCGGGCCTGGCTTGGCGTGGTCGGCGTCCCAGGGCCACTTGAGCCGCCCTTGAGCGCTCCACTTGCCCGCGCGGTCGAGGAACGCCCATTCGGCGTGGGTGTATCCGACGTTCTGGAACAGGATCAGTTCGCGGCTGGGTCCATCAGCGGAAAAACTACGATAGGAATGCTCGGTGAACTTCGGACTGCCCGACCAGACCGGCGTCAGAACGTGCGCTGGCTGACTCCGAACATGCGGCGCAAACTCAAGGATCTGCGGCCGCGCCGGGCCGCCATAGGCGTTGGGGTCTGCGTTCAGCGTCGGATTCG
>JAAEQG010001077.1 GCA_024231775.1 bacterium | reverse complement strand
GCCACCACCTCTGCGATCAACTCGTCCGCCCGGACGCGCAACGATGCCACTGCTTCCTGGGCCGCATCATAGGTCCGGTCGGCCATCGCCACATCGTTCGACTCGGATTGGGCCGCGTCCAGCATCGTTTCGAGTTCGGCGGCGCTGGGGTTTATCATGGCCGGATAGCCTGCCGCCACTGCGACGGCGTCTCCCTTGACCACATGGGCGGCTATCGTCAACCATTGCTCCTGGCTGGTCGGTTTGGGAATCGTACCGTCCAGGGGCAATTGGTAGAATGCCAACACCTCTGCCGGTTGGTCGAGCCGGTTGACGCGGCGGTTGAGAACTGCCCACAGGTCGCGGGTATAGAGCGAGACACGCTCCATAGCGACGGCCCGCTCGCGGACCTCTTTGGAACGCGCGCCCAGCTTTTCACTGACGGCGTCCACCGCAGCCTCGAAACCGGGCAGAAAAGCATTGATCCTGTCGAGGGTGTCCTGGCTGACGTAAGAGTCGCCGGACGCAATATCCTGCGGACCGGTGATGGCGGTGCGTTTCAGGAACGCGAGCCGGTCACGGTCGCTTCTCGGTGCTTG
>JAAEQG010001076.1 GCA_024231775.1 bacterium | reverse complement strand
TTACTCGGCGCCACAGGAGCCCATAATTGATCCAGCGATGATGGCTTCCATAGCCTTGCGTCATCGGACCTACCTCCGCAACGGCGCCGGTGGGCTTCTTCAAGTGCTTGGGTGGGCGCGATCCAATAAGGCGGATCTATTCCGCCCTTTCAGGGCGGGGGTTGGGGGGCGTGCTACCCGGGGCTCACGCAGCGTCGCTTAGGCTCCGCTTCGCCAGCCCCGGGCTCTACGATTCAGCCCTTTCAGGGCCTACTGGCAAGACTAGATCGCAGCTATCAGACCTTCTGCTTTCGACTTATCCTCAGGGTAGGGAACACGGAGCGCGCCCTGTCCGCCGCAGGCGGATGCGTTCAACAGCTAATAGCTCCCGGCGGAGACGGAACCAAACCTTTTTGGTTCCGGCTCGGCCGGGTCAGTGTCGAGGCGTGGAATTTGCCAAACTCATCGCCGGGGTGTTGATCTTTTGCAGAAACTCGCGCATATTCTTATTGGTGGAGGCGGTCGTGGCTGAAGACTACTACAAGACCCTTGGCGTGCAACGTGGCGCAAGTGCCCCGGATGTCAAGAAGGCGTACCGCAAGCTGGCACGCAAATATCATCCTGATGTGAACCCGGGAAATCCCCAGGCCGAACGGCGCTTCAAGGAGATCCAGGAAGCCTACGCCGTGCTTTCGGACGCTGACAAGCGCAGTCAGTACGACAATTTCGGCCGGGTCGACGGCATTCCCGGAGGCGGCTTTGATCCCTTTGGCAGAGGACGCGGTCGCGCCGGTTGGCAGGATGCCGGTGGGGTTCGGTTTGACTTCGGCGGTGCTGGCGGCGGCATGGGCGATCTCGGCGATCTCTTTGGTGATATTCTCGGCGGCGGACGGTCGCGGTCGCGGTCGCGTTCGCGGACCCGACCCCAGCCCGGTGCTGACCAGGAGATGACTGTAGAGATCAGCTTTGCCGACGGTGTCAGGGGGATTTCGCTGCCTCTGCCGGTGCAACGTCAGGTCGCCTGTACGGGTTGCCACGGCACTGGCAGCCAGGGCGGCAGGATATGTCCGACCTGCCGGGGCAGAGCAGAGATCATTTCCACCGAAAAGCTGCGCGTCAAGATCCCCGAGGGCATAGCTGATGGCAACCGGGTACGGGTGTCGGGCAAGGGTGCTGCGGGCACCAACGGAGGCCGGGACGGTGACCTCTACGTGAGCGTGAAGGTGGGGGACCATCCCCATTTTAAACGCGACGGCGACGATATCCGCTCGACCATCCCGATCACCTATCCCGAGGCCTACAGCGGTACCGCCATCGAGGTCGGGACCGTGCACGGCCCGGTGCTGACCAAGGTTCCGCCGGGCACCAACTCGGGCCAGACCTTCCGGCTCCGCGGCAAGGGCGTACGGAACCTAAAGACCCGAGCCTACGGCGATCACCTGTACACGGTCGAAATCGTGGTTCCGAGCGGGATGTCGCCGGCCGGAGAGGAGGCGGCCCGCCGGGTGGCCGAGCTGTATAGCAAAGACCCCAGAGCCGGCCTGCCGACCGGCCTGTAGCGCGGAGCTTTTAGCTGTTAGCTGTTAGCCATTAGCCCCATCGCAGGCACCACAGGGTCGCCGAGGGTTTTGCAGCGCGCAGAATCTCCACCGAAATGCGGCGGTGTGTGGCCTCCGGGTCCCGGCGTGCCGGTGCTCATCAGCGGCCGGGGCCAAAGCTAATACCTAACCGCTAACAGCTAATAGCTCCCGGCGGAGCCGGGTCTACGATAACCAGCCGTCACTGCTGGTCAGGGTTATTTTGCCCGAGGCGGTCTCTATATCGAATACCGGACCGTCACCATCAAGCTCGATTGTGTCCCCGGCCTCGTTGACCACGCCAGGGAGATCGCTGCGTATCGTTCCGGCGGTGGTGCGCAGGGTTCCCTGTGGGTGCACTCCCTCTGGCACGGTCAGATGGACCGGGCCCGAAGAGGTGCTCACCCTGATCACGCTGCCCGGTTCGAGACGGTCCCAACGCAGGGTGACCTTGCCGGTGGAATTTTGCACGGTTACCGGACCCGAGAGGCTG
>JAAEQG010001075.1 GCA_024231775.1 bacterium | reverse complement strand
GGACGGTCTCGACGGCTAAGAGGCCAAAGCCGTGTCCCAACTCCTCCGGCCATAATCAATGCGTAGAACATCATTCCTCCCTCAATCTACCACGTACTCCACACCCGGTTCGCGGGCCACGACGTACTTCATCCCCCCCACCTGCCGCACCATGCCCTTCAACTCCATCAGCGCCAGCGTGCTGGTCACCTGCGCGATGGGCAACTCCATCTGCTGGCCCAGATCGTCCACGTGGGTTGGTTCAGACGAGAGACGGGTCAACATCGCCGCCTCCGACTCATCAGCCGGAAGCACCTGGCGCACCTCCATCTGCTCCACCGCCATCGTCAAATTCAACTCTTCCAGAATATCCTCCGGCCCGATCACGACCTTGGCCCCATCCCGGATCAGCGCATTCGCGCCCACGCTGCCGCGTGCAAAAATGGAACCGGGCACGGCGAAAACGTCCCGCCCTTGTTCGGCGGCATAGTCAGCCGTGATCAACGCTCCACTCCGCGTCCCCGCCTCGACGACGAGCACACCCAAACTGAGACCACTGATGATGCGGTTGCGAGGCGGAAAGTTTCGGCCCTCCGGCTTTGTGCCCAGTGGGTAATCGCTCACCAGCGCCCCTTGCTCGATAATCTCCTTGGCCAGATTGCGGTACTCGGGCGGATAGACCCGGTCGATGCCGCAACCCAGCACAGCGATGGTGCGCCCTCCGGCCCTGAGCGCCGCCCGGTGCGCCTCCCCGTCGACCCCTCGCGCCAGACCACTGACGATAGTGACGCCGTTGCGCGCCAGCGCCCCGGCCAACCGGCGAGACACCTCCCGCCCATAGTCAGAAGCTCGCCGCGTGCCGACGATGGCCACTGCCCAGGCATCTTGCTCCGTGATTGTACCCTTGACATAGATCACGGGCGGTGGGGCGGCGATTTCGTGGAGCAAGCGAGGATAACCGGGGGTTTCC
>JAAEQG010001074.1 GCA_024231775.1 bacterium | reverse complement strand
GCTGGCCGGTCCGCATCAACTCGATGAACGCGTCGAAGAGGTAGGCGGAATCATGGGGACCGGGGGCAGCCTCGGGGTGATACTGAACCGCGAAGATAGGTTCGGCGCGGTGCGCAAAGCCCTCCACGCTTCCGTCGTTGAGCGACTGATGGGTGACCCGCACACCGAGCGCCTCGAGGGACTCCGCAGGTACGGCGAAGCCGTGATTCTGGCTGGTGATCTCCACGCCTCCGGTGGCGAGGTTGCGCACCGGGTGGTTGGCTCCGTGATGGCCGAACTTGAGCTTCTGCGTCCCGGCTCCCAAAGCCAAAGCAAGAAGCTGGTGCCCGAGGCAGATGCCAAACAGTGGCACTTTGCCGAGGAGGCGGCGAAGCGTGTCCCGGGTCTCGGTGACCACCGCGGGATCACCCGGCCCGTTGCCGACGATGACCCCGTCCGGCTTCATGTCCAGCAGAACCTCCGCCGGGGTGTCCCAGGGGACCAGTCGGGTCGCACATCCGCGGGAGACAAGGTGGCGCAGGATGTTGCTCTTCGCACCGCAATCGATGACCACGGCGCTCTGTGCGGTTTGCCCGGGCTTGGCCGGGTGGAGACGGACATCGGGCAGGCCTTCGGTCCAGGTCTCGGTGCGCTCCGAGGACACCTCCTTAACCAGCTTGCGTCCGGTCATGTGCGGCGAGTCCACCGCCAGCTTGATGAGGGCACAGGGGTCCTCGATCTCCGTGGAAACCGCGCCGCGCAAGGAGCCGGCGGTCCGCAGCCTCAGGGTCAGCGCCCGGGTGTCCACGCCCTCGACGGCGACAACGCCATGACGTGTCAGGTACGCCTCCAACTCCTCTTCAGCCCGCCAGCTACTGGAACGGCTGGCTAACTCGCGGATCACAAACGCGGACAGCACCGGTCTTGGCGACTCTTCGTCTGAGCTGTTCACACCATAATTGCCAATCATCGGGGCGGTCATGGCGACGATCTGGCCGTAGTATGACGGGTCGCCGAGCACCTCCTGGTAGCCAG
>JAAEQG010001073.1 GCA_024231775.1 bacterium | reverse complement strand
CATCTTTTCTTGTTCCTGCTGCGGCGCCCACCGAGGTCGACGCGCTTCCCCTTCCCGACGAGCTTCCGTTCTTGATCGGCGGGTTTCTCGGTTGAGGGGCGGTAGGGGCGGCCACAGAGGTCCGCCGCTACGCCGTGCCGCCGCGATGCGGCGCAGGCAGGCCAAGCCCAATTCGGTCCGGCTCGCGATCGATCCGGGGTGCATCAGCGCCGCGAGAGCCCAGGCGAGCGGCTCGGGCCGTGCCAGGTAGGTGGGGGCCGGGCGGTCCTCCGTCGCCGCCCCCTGCGCACCACCACCGGGAGCGCACCTACCACCGCGATCCATCCCGCCCCCGCCCTCGCCTGATGGAACGTCTGGCGGTGATCGGCGGGTTTCTCGGTTGAGGGACGGTAGGGGCGGCCACAGAGGACCGCCCCTACGCCGCGCCGCCGCGTCGGAGGGGAAAGGGTGCCCGGTCGAGGATCCGGGGGTGGTCAGCGGTGCAACGCCTCCGGGAACGGAGCGCTGCGTTTCAACCCACCTTGACGTGGGTCCGGGTAGCGAAGTGGCTGTGGGAGCTGCGGAGGCGGTTGTGCCCGAGCTCGTCGCGTTGCTGCGATAGGCCAGCGACCTGAATTCACCAGGAGCCAGCCGATTCGTCTTCAGGAACCGAGCCCCAATTCCTCCAGAGAATCGACCTTGAGCACGCTCTCCGCCAACCGCGTCAGTTCCTGCACCGAGCTGATCGCCTCAATCCGGCGCTTGATGCTCGCCGGCAGACTGCCGAAGCGCTGGCTCAGCAAGTGCAGCACCAAGTCGCGAACACCTTTAGCTTCGATCCTTTCCGCCCAGGTCATCATCATCTCTTGAACCTCCAGGTTCTCGGACTGACGAAGGAGAGTCTCATACTCCTCAGTAGCCCTGGTATCCAATTCTATGTAAGTGGCAGATTTTTTTGAGGAAGGGCTCGGCCGGTGGAGCTGGGCAGGTGGAGCTCGCCAGCCGGGGATGGCCGGTCCTCGGACACGGCCGATCATGGCGATCCGGACGGCGAGCCGATAGAATCCCGACTCCGAGCGAGAGGAAGACCACGTGCTGACGCTACCGCTCAACGGGCTGTCGAACGACTTGGCAGCGGCTATCTGCGGATCTCCGAGGCCTGCGACCAGGGCGGCTACTCCGTTCCGGAGTGGGTCGAGCTGGGGCCGGTGATGAGAACCGTGTTTCGGCCGCTGCCGGCTATCTCCGATGCCGTAGTATTTGGTGCTGATGTCGAGGGTTCCAAGAACACCGGAACCTACCGATTGACGAGATCGCGGCCATGAGCTCCCCTAAGATGCCCCTCGCCACCGTCCTCCACCTCTCCGACCCCCAGTTCGGACGCCACCACCGCTTCGGCACCGAGCAGAGCTTCGAGACGTTGCAGTCGCGTCTCCGGGAAGACCTTCGCGGCCTCCGGGACGATGAAGGGCTCGTCCCCGATCTCCTGATCGTGACGGGTGACCTGGCCGAGTGGGGACTCAAGTCCGAGTTCGAGGAGGTACTGCGCTTCCTCGACGGACTCACCGAGTTTCTGGAGCTCGGGCGCGACCGGGTGTTGGTGGTTCCCGGCAACCACGACGTCAACCGCAAGGTCTGCGAGAGCTACTTCAACGAGTGTGAAGGCGAGGAGGTGAAGCCCGTCCCACCGTACTGGCCCAAGTGGAGGCACTACGACAAGTTCTTCCACACCTTCTACCGCGACCATTCCGGGGCTGAGTTCACCGAGGAAGAGCCGTGGACGTTGTTCGAGGTTCCAAATCTCAAGACGGTAGTAGCGGGGCTCAATTCCACGATGGCCGAGAGCCATCGCGACGACGACCACTACGGTTGGCTGGGCGAGGAGCAGCTCCACTGGTTCCGGGATCGCCTGGCACCGTACCGGGAGAAGGGCTGGCTGCGGATCGCGGCGGTCCACCACAACGTGGTCCGCGGCGCCGTGGAGGACGACGAGAACCTCCGCGACGCCGACGACCTGACACGCGTTCTCGGCCCCTTTGTCAATTTGGTCCTCCACGGCCACACCCACGACGGCAAGCTCCACTGGCACGACCCGCAGACTCCCATCCTCTCCACCGGCAGCGCCGCGCTGAAACCGGAAGCCCGGCCCGGGGAGGTCCCCAACCAGTACCAGGTGATCCAAATCTGGAACGACCGATTCCGCCGGTGGACGCGGGGGTACGCGCCCGACCGCAAGATGTGGATCGGCGATACCCGGGCGTCGGCGGACGGCAGCCAATGGTGGGACGAGAAGCCCTTGCACTCCGAGACGACCCTCCCTTCCCCAGTCGGCCGGAAGAGGCCCGATCCCGACGACCTGCGTTTCGAAGCGCGCGACGACTTCCTCTCCCGGGTGGAGACGGTCTGCCGGTTGCGGGAGAAGGATGCCGAGATCCATCGACTCCGGATGGGCTCGCCGCCGGTCGAGTATCTGCGCGTCTCGGTGGAGAAGGACGGAATCGTCCGGTGTTATCCCGTGGGAGCGATCGACGGCGACGTCCACCCCGAGTCCTTCGACGCCTTCCTCGCCGTCTCCCGCCGCTACCAGCGAACCGACCAGGGTCTGATCTCGACCCTGGTCTACGGCGGTGAGCCGCCGGCGGCGGAGACCGTCCGTCGGGCCAGGGCCGAGCGGGTCCGGTTGCGGAGCTTCACGGAGTACCAGGGACTTCTGGATTTCCGCGGTTACGTGGACCAACAGACCCGGAAGCTGGCCGCGGACCCTCT
>JAAEQG010001072.1 GCA_024231775.1 bacterium | reverse complement strand
CGGGGACGCGGTTCCCGTCGCTGGGACCGGAGCGGCTACCGCTCCGAACGGGAACAAGTCATCGTCGCCAATATCGACCAGGCGGTCTTTTGCTTTTCCTGCGCGGAACCATCTCCGAGCCTGCGCTTGCTCGACCGGCTGCTGGTGGGGGCCGAGGTGCAGGGCGTCCCCGCCGTCGTGTGCGCCAACAAGATCGACCTGGTGGGCGATCCGGAAGCGCGCGCGCTCTTCTCCATCTACCAGGAGATCGACTACCCGGTGGTCTATACCAGCGCCGTTTCTGGCGATGGGGCGAATGCGTTGCGCGATGTGCTGCAAGGGAAACTGTCGGCCCTGATGGGGCCATCGGGCGTGGGCAAGACCAGTTTGCTCAACGCGATACAGCCCGACCTGGGACTGCGGGTGCGCGACGTGAGCCAGGCCACCAGCAAAGGGCGGCACACCACCGTCGCGCCCCAACTCGTGCCACTCGACGGGGGCGGCTGGGTGGCCGACACGCCCGGTATCCGCACACTGGCCCTGTTCGACGTGGACCCGGAAGAATTGGACTCCTATTTCCCCGACATTGCCCCATTCGTGGCCGATTGCCGCTTCTCCGACTGCTCTCACGCCGTAGAACCGGGCTGCGCGGTCAAACAGGCGGTGCAAGATGGACACGTG
>JAAEQG010001071.1 GCA_024231775.1 bacterium | reverse complement strand
GACGAGCCCCTGATCGGCGGCATCCTGGAGGAGGACGAAATCTGGTCCTGCACCACCTGCGGCGCCTGCGAGCAGGAGTGTCCGCTTCTCATCGAATACATCGACAAGATCGTGGACCTTCGCCGCGGCATGGTGGACGACGGCGCGGTGCCCCAATCCCTCCAGAAGCCGTTGCGCGCCCTGGAGAAACGCGGCAATCCCTGGGGCAAGATCGAGAAGAAGCGGCTGGCCTGGACCAAGGCGCTGCCCGAGGGCGTGAAGGTCAAGGTGCTTGGCAAGAAAGAGTCCGCGGAGACCCTCTATTTCGTGGACAGCATCTCCTCCTTCGACGACCGGATGCAGGAGATCGCCCGGGCCTCGGCCGAGGTGCTCCACGCCGCGGGCGAGGACTTCGGAATCCTGGGCAAGGCGGAGCGGGACAGCGGCAACGAGGTGAGGCGGTTCGGCGAGGAGATGTTGTTCCAGGATCTGAGGGATCGGAACACGGATGCGATCCTCGGCTCGGGCGTAACCTCCATCGTCACCGCAGACCCCCACGCCTTGAACGCCTTGAAAAACGACTACGCGGACCTGCCGCCGGTGGAGCACATCAGCCAGTTCGTGCTGCGCTCTATTCGGGACGGGAAGCTGACGCTTACGCCCATGGAGGGCGAGGGCAAGGTGTACACGTATCACGATCCCTG
>JAAEQG010001070.1 GCA_024231775.1 bacterium | reverse complement strand
CTTGAAGCCCTCCGAGCCCCAGCCGGGATGCGCACGTTCCTCGCATTCATCGGGGATACCGCTGCTGTCGGCGTCCTCGCTGGTGCCGCGGGCGATATCGCAGTCGTCAGGGATGAGGTTGAGATTGCAGTCGTTGCACTCAAGATCGCACTCATCGGGGACACCGTTGTCGTTACAGTCGTTGCCAGTGCCACCGCCCATCAGCCGCCAAGCCACCGGCATGCTGGCGACTGACGGCGCGTCGACCTGGGCACCCCACACGTACGAGAAACCGAAGCCGTCGTCCGCGGCACTGGCCCAGTAGTTGACCGCGCCGTTCCCCGGGAAGTTCACCAGCAGAGCGTAGTCGCCTGGGGCCAGGTCAAAGGCCGGGCCGGCGACGTCATAGTCCCACGCTCCCGCACCGGGGTAGCACTCGGGACGCGTGCTGATGACCAGCTCGCCACTTGCTGCTGTGTAGGTGTAATCGAAGACCGGCGTCGCCGCAGCGAAGCTCGGTAGATCGACCGGAATGCTGCCGGTCGGAAGCTCGTAGACCCGCAGCCGCATGGTGTTCATGTCGGTCTGGGCGAAGTCCAGAATCTCCACGTGGAAGCAACTGAACCGCGTTGGACCGTCATTCTGCGGTACGGCGAAGGAGTCCAGCATCCCGGCATCACTCCAACCGGCCGACGGGCGCACGCCGTCGAGACCGTCACACTCGCCGGCGTCGTAGACGATCTCGTCACACACGCCGGCGGCCTCGAACTGGCACTCGTCGGGCACGCTGTCCGGTTGACAATCCGCGCTGCCGGGGAAGTACGGGCAACCGCCACCGATGTCGGTCACGGTTTCCTTAGTGCCGCCCCAGCCGTTTCCCATCGTCGATGCTACGACTCCCCCGTTGAAGGAGATCTCATAGCCGCCCGGAGCGGATATCCCATCGCCGTAGGCATCGAAAATGGTAAAGGTGTAGCAGCTCGTGGAGCACACGTCGACGTCGACGACATAGTGTACACCGCTCGAAACGTACGGTCCGCCACTCGCGACGACACCAACGCCCTCCTCCGCCAGTTCCCAAGTAGTCTCACCCTGGTAACTGTCGGTGAGGATATCGATCGTGATCGTGGCATCCGGCGCGGTGCACGGCCCGGGGCCAGGCCCCGCGGCGATCTGGCACTCGTCGGGCACGCTGTCCGGTTGGCAATCCTCGCTGGTGCCCCCAGCGATGTCGATGTCGTCGGAGATGCCATTCGAGTTGCAGTCGGCGCCGCACGACGGGAATCGGAAGCTGCAGATTTGCGTGTCCCACTCGAAAGTGCCGGTCACCTCGACGTATTCATTGGTGAGCCAGAAGGTACAGTTGTCCACCGGGTCGACGCTGACCGTGGAGTAGTCCCCCCAACGGTCAGTGCCCAACTGCGAACCGCTGCCGTCGATACAGACCGATTCAGCCTGAAGCGTTCCTGCAGGATCGGCGCTCTCGCGACCCGTGAAATACACTGATGGAAAAGAGGCGGTGCCCGACCGGCTGTAACCCAGGGCCATGTTCCCCGCGGCGTCAAGGGCGACAGAGCCCATCCAGCGATGAAGACCGTCTCCGACGTCCAGAGTCCCCGTGTCGTCAATCGATACGCCTGCGAGGCTCGGAAGATCGAACTGAACCCAGCGGATACCGGCCAGGTCTCCGCCGAGATCCACCGTGTGGTTGAGCACGCCCTTCAGTCCGGTCCCCGGGAAGTAGCGATTGCTGAATCGATACATGGTGAACTCACCCAGCGTGTCCAACATCTGGGCGGTGCCGGGTTGCGGAACGCAGTGGTCGAAGGCACAAAGCTCAGCGTCGAAGTCAGCCGTAGGCACAAGGGGACCGGGAGTGAAGGTGTCGTTTGCCGGATTGGCAAAGTCGACACAGAACTCCCAGAACTGGTAACCGTCCGGCCCGTTACCGTCGCCCCAGGTCTGGTCGTCGAAGGCCTGCACGTACATGTTGCAACTGCCGACGGGCGGCACGGGACCCTCCAGGTGCGATGGCTGGAGACTGAACCGCTCCGGCGGGGTCCCCGTGCTAGCGAGTGCGAATCGGTGGAACGCCGCCGGAAGACCCAGCAGCATGCTGTCGCGATCGAATGCAGTAGCGTGGACACCTCTGAACCCACCGCCATACTCGTTGGTGGTCATGTGGTAGGCGCTCTGGCCCGCCCCGTCGGTCCAGACACCGATCTTGGGATAATCGTTGACGCCGTTCGAGGTGACCAGAAAGTCATAGCGGTAGTATGGGCCGGCGGGCCCGGCACCGGGCTGGCTTACCGCAAAACACTGGTGCCCATCTTCGGTTATCGCGAACTGGCTGAAGACCCACTGGTCGGCGACGTGATCGTAGAGCACGATGGGGTCGCCGTTGTTGTTAGTTTCGCAGGGGCCACCAAAGCCCGCCCAGAAGCTGTTGCCGGGGAACGGTCCGCCAGCAAGGCTGCCGTCCGCCTTGTTGAAGAATTTCCAACCTATATTGTTGTAGTGGACGTGGTAGTCCTTGCCGACGTCGCCTTCTGTATCCGGTGGTGCGGCTCGGAACCCGTTCACCGCTAAGTTGTCGTCACTGTCGTACCCCCCAAAGCTTAGCAGTGCGGCGGGAGCTTGGGATCCGGTGAAGCCTCGCGACAGAGGGTCGCGCTCGATCTCCACCGATGTAAGATCGTTCAGGAAATCCGGAACGAGGATTGGAATCTCCACCTCGGCTGTGGGGACCCTGTGCGTAGGGAACCTCTCAACGAGTTCCCAGATCGTCGGCGCGCTGTCCACCCGAACGGCTTGACCCACCGTGCAAGTCTCACTTTCTGCCGACCCCGGTGACATCGCCTCGGCGGCTCCGGTTCTGTCTTCGGCCTGGGCCGAACTTGTGAGGTTGCTCGAGGTGTTTGGCGGCCCCGTCGTCGCGGGCGGGGTTCTCGCCGGCCCCGCGGCGTCAGTTAACCTGGCCGCCTTGATCTCCTGCGGTTCAGCAGCGAATCCCGGTGACGGATTGCCCGCCAAGAAAACCGTACACAGGAGTACGACGACCGCAACGCATAACCGTTCTTTCGCAAACATGCCCCCACCTCCTCTAGAGGTTTGTGTGAATCCCGAAATCCGTGTGCGGGCTCGCGCTAGAATCTCCTTCCACCACTGATCCGCGGCGGACAGGACACTGACGCCAAGCGCAGCTGGTCATTCCGATAAGCGCGTGCCCGAACCGTAATGGCCTGATAATACCACAAGCCGTCCGTGCATTCTACGCTTCACGTCCTGTAACGATCGTGCGCGCATCCCGCCGCCCCGATGCCCCAGCGCCGATGGGCCGTGAAGCCGGTAGTTATCGGACAGTGACTCGCCGCTTAATAGGCAAGGAGCCGCAGGCTTCCGCCTGCGCGGTGCAGCAGAAGCTGCTCTGCCCGGACGTTCAATCGAAAGTCAGCAACTGATGTCCGTCAGTGGGCGGGCTGCTCTTCGTGGTGCGTGGGCGCGAAACCGGTGCGGAGGGTGTTCTCGCAAATAGTGCGGGCCTGGCAGAATTGGTAGAGGTAATCGGGTCCGCCGGCCTGGGCGGCTGCCCCGGAGAGCTTGAAACCGCCGAACGGCTGAAGGTCCACTTGCGAGCCGGTGATCTTGCGGTTGATGTAGAGGTTGCCCACCTTGAACTCGCGGCGGGCGTGATCGATGTTGTCGGGCGAGCGGGAGTATAGTCCCCCAGTCAGGGCATACTTGGTGGCGTTGGCGATCCGCACCGCATGGCGGAAGTCGTCGGCGCGGAGCACCGTCAGCACCGGACCGAAGATCTCCTCCTGGGCGACGCGGGCGCGGGCGTCGGTGTCGGCGAAGACGGTCGGGCCGACGTAGAGCCCGTCGCCGGGGATGTCCGCCGGATCGACTGACAGCAGCAAGCGTCCCTCCTGCTTGCCGATCTTGATGTACTCCTCGATGAGTTCAACTGCTTGGGGGGCGATGATCGGGCCGACGAAGGTACCTGGTTCGGTAGCGGGACCAACCGCGATACACTTGGCGGCTTCAACCAGGCGGCGGCAGAAATCGTCATACGCCGCGGACACCACAATCGCCCGGGAGCATCCCGTGCATTTCTGCCCGGCGCTGGCGAAGGCTGACTCCAGCACGCCGGTTACGGCGTCGTCCATGTTGCAGTCGTCATCGACGATGATGGCGTTCTTTCCACCCATCTCCGCAACGATCTTCTTGAAGTGGTCCTGCCCGCGGTGGACTACCGAGGCGCTCTCGATGACCTCCAGCCCCACGTCGCGCGAACCCGTGAACGACACGATGTGGACCTGGGGATGCTGGACCAGACGCTGGCCGACCACATTACCGTGGCCGGGAAGGTAATTAACTACCCCGCCGGGGATCCCCGCTTCCAGGAGGATTTCAGTCAGACGAGCCGCCGAGACCGAGGCGTGGCGCGAGGGCTTGATGATCACGCAGTTTCCGGTGGCCAGCGCCGCCGTGGTCATCCCCGTGAGGATAGCCAGGGGGAAGTTCCACGGCGCGATGATCGCCGCCACTCCGCACGGCTCGTGAATCAGCAGGTT
>JAAEQG010001069.1 GCA_024231775.1 bacterium | reverse complement strand
GCTTCTTGACCCTCCCCCAACCCCTCCCTGGAAGGGAGGGGAGTGCGTTTCTCATCGCCCACCAGTGACGCGTATTACTGCGGCTCGTGGCTGAACCGGACCAGGCGGAACTCGACGCTTTCGATAGCTTCTGGGTTGGCCAGTTCGACGCCGGGGGGCAGGCCGATGAAGACCGGCTCTTTGACGCGAAAGCGCCCGGAATCCAAGGTATCGTCGCGGTTCAGGGCGATTAGTCCGGTGACTTTGAGGTCTCCGGCCACCAGGCGAGCGACCAGCTCGGGCGGCCCGACAACGGTGATCGGCTGGGTGAGCAGGGGGTTCTGGTTGCGGAGTTCGACGCGGAAATCGTTACGCAGATCGACGCTGCTGGAGAAGCGGATGGGGACGGAGGGGATGGTGCCGTTGATGCGCTGTTCGCGAACGGTGGCCCGCAGGCTGACCTGCGGCGGATCCAGCTTGACGTCCACGCCATCGACCTTGGCTTCGAGGGGCACGAGGAAGCTGAGCAGTTCTCCCTGGGGCTTGT
>JAAEQG010001068.1 GCA_024231775.1 bacterium | reverse complement strand
CGAGCGGGTATGCGAGGGCCAGCCCACGGCCTGGACCGGGAACTGCGACGGCGTCGAGACGGTCTACGAGTACGATGAATCGGGCAACCTGGCGCACGTGTGTAGCGCCGCCACCGAATCGGGCTGCGGGCAGGAGCGTTTCTTCACCCGCGACAACCGGGGGTTCCTCGTGAGCGAGCGTCATCCCGAGATCGGTCCGACGGGCAACGGCTGGATCTCCTACACCTACGACGTGTTGGGCAACGTCCTCAGCAAGACGGTCGCCGGGACCTCGGAGTTCGACCTGCGCTTCACCTACGATCCGGCGAGCCGGCTGATCCGGGTCGACGAGGTGACCGGACCGGTCGAGACCCGGCCGCTCAAGGAGTTCTACTATGCCCGGACCAACTCGGGCACCGATCTTCGCAAGGGCAAGCTCACCCGGGCCAAGCGGCACAATTGGGTCGACGTCGTCGGCCCCCTGCTGGACCGGTCGGGAAATCTCGACGCGGTCATCTCCGACAGCTACCGCTACGAGGGCCTGGACGGTCGCACCTCGCTGCGGCAGACGAGCTATCAGCTCAACGCCACCACCTTCGCCTTTCGCACCTCCTACGAGTACGACCAGCAGGGGAACGTCAGCGAGATCAGCTACCCGCGCTGCCTCCACAACAGGTGTGTGGGGCTGGATCCCGAGCGCAAGGTCGAGTACGGCTACACCCGGGGTTTCCTGACCTCGGTCCCGGGATTCGCGAGCTCTCTGACCTACCAAAACGGCGGGATGCTGCATCGGATGGTCCACAGCAACGGCGTGACCTGGAAGCAGACGATCAACGCCACCGACCGCATACGCCGTCCGCACGAGATCAAGACGCTGGGGGTCACCACCGGCAATTGGACGACCGGCGTCTACGGGTACGACGGCGCGGGCAACGTCCAACAGATCGGCGCTCAGCGCTACCAGTACGATCGGCTGAGCCGTCTGGTCATGGGTCAGGTGCAGGTCGACGGCCAGGTGCGCACCCAGACGGTCACCTACGACGATTTCGGCAACATCAAAAAGATCATCACCAACGGATCGACTCGGAATACCCCGGTCAACAGCTTGACCAACCGGCTGACGTCGGCTGCGTACGACGCAGGTGGTAATTTGACCGGTATCACCCTGGACGGAGT
>JAAEQG010001067.1 GCA_024231775.1 bacterium | reverse complement strand
TAGAATGTCGTCCACCATTCCCTCATCGGCGACGCGTTGCTCGACCTTGCGGCTCCAGGCGCCCTTGCCGGCCCCGGACCAGATTGGCGGATTCGGTTTGCGCGGTCCTGGGGTGCGCCAGGTGCGGGTCGCCCACCAGCGCTCACCGCGCCACGCCCACCAGATTCCGAACGCCAAGCCGGCCAGGTGACACAGATCGCCACCGTAGTTGCTCCCCCGCTGCCAGATGTTGTAGACGTACCAAACCCCGAAGATCACAGCCACGGTGCGGATCTTCACCGGAAAGAGGAAGTACACCAGCACCTCGGCCCGCGGAAACATCACCGCCGCAGCCCCCAGCAGACCGAGAATGCATCCGGAGGCCCCCACCGCGGGGATGTCCGGATCGATCCACTGGGCCACCCCACCGGCCAGGAGCAGGAGATTCCCGCAGACGCCCGCCAGGGTGTAGATGACAAAGAACTTCTTGTTCCCCCAGTGGCGTTCCAGGGCTTGGCCGAGGAAGAACAGTCCGATCATGTTGAAGATGAGGTGATCTATCTTGGGCGAGTGGAGGTACTGCGAGGTCACCAGGCGCCAGATCTGCCCGTGGAGCACCTTGGTGGTGACCATCTCTCCGTAGCCGGGATGATGCTCGATGACCACCGCAGGCCCATCCGGGGTTAGAACCGGCCTGGCGGTGGGATCCGACCCGCGGATCAGCACGGACAGCGGCGAGATCAGCACGTAGCAGAGCACGTACATCCCGATGTTGGCGACCAGCAGCTTCTTGACGATGCTGCCGCCCCAGATGCCGCTGCCGCCCTGACGGCCGAACCCGCCGAGGGGGGATGCGTGTGGTTCTCGGGCGTAGTCGCGTTCTTGCCAACCCATGGTGCTACTGATCCCTCCGCAGGAAGTACGTCGCCAAGGTGGCGATGGTTTTGGCGTCCCGGATCGCGCCCTCGCGGAGCATCTGTAAAACGTTGTCCGGTTCCATGATCTCCACGCGAATCTGCTCCCCGATATCCAGACGCTGCCGCGTTGCAGTCAGCTCCCGGGCGATGAATCCGTGCATGTGGTCGTTCGAGTTTCCCGGGCAGGTGAAGAACTCGATCAGTGGTTCAAACACGGTGGCCTTGTACCCGGTCTCTTCCTCCAGCTCGCGCCGGGCGCAGTCTTCGACTGGCTCGTTGGGTTCCAGCGTACCCGCGGGGAGCTCCAGCAGCTCCTCGCCCACGGCGATCCGCTGATTCCGGATCATCACCAGCGAGCCATTCTCCAAGATCGGCAGAATGACCACCGCTCCTGGGTGTTCGATGATGTCACGGGTGTATTCGCGGCCGTCAGACGCGCGCCGACTGACACGGCGGACCGAGAACCTGGGGGTATCGAGAAGCAGCACGTCTGCCATGGACCTCCCTCCGGACCTCCCCTGGCGGTCAATCGACGCGGTCCTGGATTATAGGCCTATCGATGCACCTGGGCAATCTGGGCGTACTCTACGGGACTTGTCAGCCTGCCAGTGCTAACCTATCATCGTAGGATTGTCCGCTCTTTCGACAAACCTATGGGACTAACAATGCGGCAACGG
The DNA here is from genome assembly GCA_024231775.1 of bacterium. GTDB lineage: Bacteria > Planctomycetota > Phycisphaerae > UBA1845 > UBA1845 > JAAEQG01. Next base: position 9,590 of record JAAEQG010001067.1, on the reverse strand, counting down.
GTTGGTATTCTGGGCTCGACCGGTTCGATCGGGCAGAGCGCACTCGAGGTTATCGATCACCTTGGCAACGGGTGGACGGTGGAAGCCCTGGCCGCCGGCGGGCGGGCGCGCGAACTGGCCGGGCAGGCCCGAGCGTATCAACCTAGCTGCGTGTCAATCGCCGATAGCTCAGGTGTCCCGTTCCTGCGTGAAGCCCTCGGGGAGGGCATTACACTGCTGAACGGAGACGGCGGGTTGGTCGAGCTGGTGGAGCGGTCTGACTGTGACTGCTGGGTGGTTGCGGTGGTTGGGGCTGTGGGGCTGCCGGCGACGCTTCGCGCGGTGGAGCAGGGCAAGACCGTCGCGGTCGCCAACAAGGAGGTCCTGGTCGCCGCGGGATCGATCATCATGCCTCTGGTCCGGGAGACGGGGGCGCGGTTGATTCCGATCGACAGCGAACACTCGGCAATCTTTCAGGCTTTGCACGCCGGTCGGCGGAGTGAAGTCCGTAAGGTGTTCCTGACCGCGTCCGGCGGTCCGTTTCGTACCGCGTCGCCCGAGGAGATGCACGACGCGACGTTTGCCGAAGCCCGGAACCACCCCACCTGGAAGATGGGGGCCAAGATTTCCGTCGATTCCGCCACGATGATGAACAAAGCCCTGGAGATCATCGAGGCGAAGTGGTTGTTTGGACTGGATCCGGATCAGATTGAGGTTGTGGTGCATCCCGAATCGCTCATTCACTCGATGGTGGAGTTTTGCGACGGGTCGCTGGTGGCCCAGATGGGCATGCCGGACATGCGCACGCCGATTCAGTATGCCCTGACCTATCCGGAGCGCGCTCCGTCGTGCAGCGATCGGTTGGATCTCTGTCGCGAGGGCCGGATGAGTTTTCACGCTCCGGATTTCGACAAGTTCCCCGCTCTGCGGCTGGGGTATGACGCCGCCCGCCGGGGGGGGACGACGGGGGCGGTGCTCAACGCCGCCAACGAGACCGCGGTTGAGTTGTTTCGCACCGGGCGGATTCGATTCGGCGAAATCGTCGAGTTGGTCAGCCGGGCGCTCGATCGACATGAGTTCATTACCGAGCCTGCTCTCGAACAGATTCTCTCCGCCGATCAATGGGCTCGCCAAGAGGTTCATCAATGTGTGACCTGCTAGCTGCTTTTTCGTGTTCACTGGCTGCCGGGAACCCGATCGCGAACTTGATCGGGACGGTATGGCCGATCGTGCTGATGGTTCTGGGCTTCAGTGCGGTGATCTTCGTGCATGAGCTGGGCCACTTCGCGGTGGCCAAGTGGTGCGACGTCCGGGTGGAGAAATTCGCCATCGGGTTCTTTCGGGAAATCTTTGGATTCACCCGCGGCGAGACCCGCTATTCGTTCAACATCCTCCCGCTGGGCGGCTACGTGAAGATGCTCGGGCAGGAGGACTTCGACATCGACAAATCCGGCGAATTGATGGTCAAGGAAGACCCTCGGTCGTTCACCAACAAGCCCGTCGGACAGCGCGTGTTGATCGTGTCCGCCGGGGTGGTGATGAACGTGCTATTCGCCGGCCTACTGTTCATGATCGTCTTCATGATGGGCAAGCAGGGCGGATCGACCGAGATCGGCAAGGTGGTCCCGAACTGGCCGGCGGCGCTGGCCGGAATGGAACCCGGCGACGTGATCGAGCGGGTGGACGGTCGTAGCATCGAGGAGTTCGCCGAACTCAACTACGCGATCATGCTGGCGGACCCGCTCGAGCCCCTGGACTTCCAGGTGCGCCGGCAGGGAGAGACCAAGCACTTCCAGGTGACTCCGCTGAACAACGAGGACGCCGGCCTGCTCCAGATCGGGATCAGTCCGGCGGTGACGCGCACCATCGGCGCCCTGGGGACGAGTTTCGACCCGACCCGTGAGGATCACCTGCACATCGGCGATGTCGTCGTGGAGCTGAACGGCCAGGAGGTCACCGACGAGAACGCCAACGAGATGATGTACCGCCTGATGACCACCCCCGGCGAGGTCGCCGAACTGTTGGTGGAACGTCCGGTCTCCGACGAGCCGGGTGCGGAAGTTACGCGAATCCGCGTCCCGGTGGCCAAGCAGCTACGCCTCTACCCCAGCGAGATCAAAGACCGGGACGCCCTCCGGGCCAACGTGCTCGGGCTCACCCCATTGATCAAGGTGGCGTCGGTGGATCCGAACGGGCGGGCCTACCTGGGGGGGCTCGAAGCTGGTGACGTAATCCTCAAGTGGGGCGCGCTGCTGTTCCCCGCCCAAGCCGATGTGCTCAAGAGCGTGAGCGAGAGCGGAGAGATCGATACCGCGGTGGTGGTGCAGCGCGGCGACCGGCAGGCGAACCTGGTGATTCGCCCCAAGGTCAAACGCCGTTTGCTGCGGGCGCCGGGCAAGCCGCGCGTCGGGGCGGAGTTCAACGCCAACGCCGAGGTGTTGCGCGTGGGGGCCGTCGCCGAGACCCTCTACGACGAAGTGCGCTCGCCTGCGGCGGCAGCCGGCATTCCCGCGGGCGCCCTGATTACCCAAGCTGATGGCCAGGACATCTCCACCTGGAAGGAGATGATCGACCACTTCCGCCTGCGGGCGGGCTCGACCGTGGAGCTGACCTACACGCACCGAGGTGGCACGGGGTTGACCTGCACGATTGAGGTTCCGCGCTCTGCTCGTACCGTCCTGGGGCTTCCAGCGCACGTCAGGATTGCCGCGGTCGATGGCGAAGAGACCGTTATGGTGGAAATCGAAGGCCGCGAACGCACTGTGGCGGTGCGCAATAACGTCGGCCTGCGCGAGATGCTCAAGACCAAGATTGGCCGGACGGTGACCATCACCTACGCGGAGACCCCGTTCGCCGAAAGGCAGGAGGTCCAGCTCGCCGTAGCCGAGGACATGATCGATCCCTGGCTGGGGCGGATTATCTACCGCGCCGACCTGCTGCCGATCCAGGCGACCAAGATGATCCAGAAGGGGCCGGTCGAAGCCCTGGGGCTGGGCGCCAAGAAGACCGTTTACTTCGTGGTCAGCGTGTATACCACCATCGAGCGGATGCTCTTCTCGCGCAGCGTCGGGGTGGAGAATCTCTCCGGTCCCGTGGGCATCGTGAACATCGGGCGCAAGGTTGCCAGTGTCGGCATGGTCGAGCTGCTGTTCTTCCTGGCGATGATCTCCGCCAACCTGGCGGTGCTCAACTTCCTACCGCTACCGATCGTGGATGGAGGGTTGCTGGTCTTTTTGATAATCGAGAAGATCAAGGGCGGTCCGGTGAACCTCAAGATCCAGATGGCCACTCAGGTGGTCGGATTGATCCTGATCGGCGCGGCGTTCGTCTTCGTTACGATTCAAGACTTGACCAAGTAAACGTAGCTCGGCGGGCAGCGCGACCGCGCGCGCTAAAGCCTGCGGCTCCTTGCGTTGTCCAGCCGGCGGTTCCCCATCGGGAATCGGAGTGGGTTACGCTTCGATCTTGTCGATGTGTATGCGCAGGTATTGCTGACGATGGCCCTGCTTGCGTCGGTAGCCCTTGCGGCGCTTCATCTTCATCACCACGATCTTCTCGCCCTTTACCTCCGCCTGTACCGTACCGGTGACTTTGGCATTGTCGAGATAGGGCTGTCCAACGCGGGCGTCTTCACCTTCGCCGACCAATAGCACACGGTCGAACACGATGGTGCGGTTGTCTTCGGGGACGTCCATGCGGTCGATTTCAAGAGTATCACCCTCGTGGACGTTGTACTGGCTGCCTCGGTCTTCGAAAATCGCGTACACCGTTCTGATGCTCCTGAAGCTAAGTCCACCTTCATCGGCGGCATATTCCGATCCTACGGACTCCGCCAAGCCGCCGAGCCCCGTATTCTGCACGAATTTCCGGGCGGGGTCAACGCCCGTTGCAGGTAAACCGTCCCGGCCCGGCCACCCGGCAGGGCCGGAATAGCTGGCTGCACCGCCTATCGGCCTTCGCGCAAGTCCGGTAATTGAAAGGCGTTAGAATCCAACAGGCAACCGTCAAGACGGGTCGCTCGCGGACCGATGCTCGTATCGAGGCCTCGGAGTTGGCGGCCCGGCAAACGTGTAGGGGCAGCCGGGTCAGCACCAGCCTCAAGCAGGATTCCCCAGCAGCACCAGGATGCTCCGCCGGGCGAGCCCCAGCGTTGGTCACCTGGATTCCGAGTCGAAAGGGAAAGCACAATGAATCTCAACCGCACCCTGCATCTGCTGGCCGCTCTGGCTTTGGTGTTGTCGCCCCTGAGCACGGACGTCTGGGCACAACCTTACACGCTGGAAATCACCGTCGAACCGGACGGCGGCGGTGCCTACCACGTGGATCCGGACCAGGAAACGTACGACCAAGGGACCGCCGTCAGCATTTACGCGGTGGCTCTGCCCGGGTACGAGTTCGTCGGATGGCAGGGCGATATCACCGCCCAGGAGAGTGTACTCCTCCTGCCGATCGTCGCGAACACGTCCCTGACCGCGGTATTCCAGGTTGACCCGGATGACGTCGAGCAGTTTCAGCTCTCCGTGTACTCCGAGCCGCAGGAATCGGGGTACGTAACTCGAGATCCCGCAGGATCCCTGTACGGCGCTGATGCCGAAGTGACCCTGCAAGCCTACGCCGCGGAGGGCTTCGTCTTCGCCGGATGGAGTGGGGAGCTGCCCGATGGCGCCGATGCCAACGAAGAGTCGCTGGCCGTGGTCATGAATAGCGATACCGTCATCTACGCCAACTTCGAAGCCGCCAGCACGGTCTCCTCGGGAGCTGACGGCGCCAACGGTTCGGGAGTCTGCGGCGCTACCGGGATGGTCTTCTGGCCGATGACCCTCCTGGGGCTCATCGCCATACGCCGATGCTAGAGTAGTTCCATTCCACGTGCAGCGGATTGGGTGATCCGAGCCGCGCCCGTCAGGAAGCGGTCTTATCCCGGAAACGTTTGTCTCCGGCATCTCCGCTCCCTCACCGTCGCGGCTCGGTAAACGCGCCGGGTGCAATGCTCATCCCGGAGGGTGAGCATGCCGCCGGACGAATCATGGCCACGCTGCGCGATGGCCATGGCACCCAGCATCTTGTCTCCCACCGCTAAAGCGATGGGGCACCCGCCGGACCGCCCTCGCGTAACCACTTTCGCATCTTATCTAGTTGAGATTCGGAAGGGCGTTGCTGACGACCCTTTCGTTGATCCTGCAAGCCCACCAGCCCTCGCTTGAACACCTCATTCAGCGGCACTCTCATACGAGCTTTGGCATGAGATGGACACGGCACGTACTGCAGGGGGAACGGGGACGGATCCCAGAACAGGTCTAGTGTCAGCTAAGTGGCACTCCATCGGCTGACGGTTGACCCCTTTGGGTCGTTTGGGTAGAAAGCGGCGGAGCGTCACGTGCTCACGGAACGGAGATGAACCATGGCAGGACGACCTCGGGTAGCGGTGCTGATGGGGAGCGACTCTGATTGGCCTACAATGGAGAAATGTGCGGATCTGCTTGCCGATCTGGGCCTGGAAGCGTCGGTGGAGGTCATGTCCGCGCATCGCACGCCCGTGCGGGTGCATGAGTTCGCCCGGGGAGCGCATGAGGCTGGTTTCGAGGTTCTGATTGCGGCGGCCGGATTGGCTGCGGGGCTGGCGGGGACGGTGGCCGCCAATACCACCCTGCCGGTGATCGGCGTGCCGATCGCCAGTGGTTCGCTCCAGGGCGTTGATGCACTGCTGAGCACGGTGCAAATGCCCCCGGGGGTCCCGGTGGCGACGGTGGGGATTGGCGAGGCGGGGGCGAAGAACGCGGCGCTCCTCGCCGCCCAGATTATCGGACGCCATGACCCGCAAATCGATGCCAACGTCCGACGCTTCAAGGAGGGGCTGGTGGAGGGGGTGGAACGGAAGAGCTTGGCCCTTCAGGAGAAACTGAAAGCTCGGTGAGGTTCCGGAGGGATCGGGCTGGCTGGTGGCGATGCAACGCTGGCGCCGTAGCCTACTCTACGTCAAGGCAATCATGATGGAAGCGAAGCAAGCCAAGTCTATCGAATGGGTGGGCGACCTCGGGGGGCATGTTGCTCTGATCGAGCAGACCCTGCTGCCCGAGAAGCTGGAGATCCTCCGCGTAACCGATGTCGAGACCATGTGGAAGGCGATCCGGCGGTTGGCGGTCCGGGGAGCGCCGGCGATTGGGATCGCCGCGGCGATGGGCGTCGTCTTGGCGGTGCGTTCAGGGGACGTTGCTGGAACACGGGAGCTTCTCGAGCAGGTCCACAAGGCTGCCGAGTATCTGCGGACGGCCCGGCCTACGGCGGTGAACCTGTTTTGGGCGGTGGATCGAATGCTGCGGTGCGCGGAGGCCCACTCAGGGAGTGGAGTGGATGAGATCAGACAGGCCCTGCTGCTGGAAGCCGTAGCCATTCGGGACGAAGACGCGGCGATGTGCCGGCGAATCGGTGAGTGCGGGGCGCCGCTGATCGGCGAGGGATGCGGGATCCTGACCCACTGTAACGCCGGGGCGTTGGCCACGGCGGAGCTGGGGACGGCGTTGGCGCCGATGTACGTTGCTCATGAGGCTGGACGGGCGTTTCGGGTGTACGCGGACGAGACCAGGCCGCTGCTCCAGGGAGCCAGGCTCACCGCCTGGGAGCTGCAGCAGGCGGGCATCGACGTGACCCTGATCTGTGACAGCATGGCGGCTGTGGTGATGCGGGAGCGTCGCATTGATCTGGTAATCACGGGTGCGGACCGGATAGCGGCGAACGGGGATGCTGCCAACAAGATCGGGACCTACGGGGTAGCTGTCCTGGCGGAGGCCCACGGTATCCCGTTCTATGTGGCGGCCCCCAGCTCGACGTTTGACCTCGAATTGGACGCGGGGGGAGCCATTCCAATCGAGGAACGCGATCCGGACGAGATCCGGTGTGGGGCTGGCCGGCGGACCGCGATTTCGTCGGTTCCCTGCTACAATCCGGCGTTTGATGTCACTCCGGCGCGTCTGATCCGCGGAATCATCACCGATCGAGGGATCATCGAGCCGGTCACCCGTGAGGCGGTCCTGGCCACCCTGGCTTCGCGAGGGTCCTGAGCTTGGCTGGACACTCCCCAGGGGCCATGATTCCGGGGGTGGAGCGTGCCCCGTGGCGCGGTCGATAGGTGTTGGGGAGGGGCCCGGTTGCCCACCATGATGAAGTGCGCTATACTCAGGGATCGGCTTGCGCGGGTACGTTCGCGCAAAACCGCGGTTGCGGAGAGCATCGAGGAGATGTGACCATGTTGAATCGGTATCGCCCGATGAGAGTGCTCATGCTGCTGGGTCTGGTGACCACGTGCGGCATGTTGTTTGCGGGGTCCGGTCTGGGGTGCGCGTCCATGGCGTTTGACCAGGCAGCAACGGCAGTGGACTTCTGCTTCCTGTTCGATTGCCAGAGCGGCGCGTTCGGTGGCTTGGTCCAGTTCTGCGATCCGCTGAGTGTGCAGGATACTGAAGGGGGAGGGTCGCTTCTCGCGGATTGCGTTCCGACAACTGGAACGACTCCGTAGGCTCGTGGGTTCTGTGGAGAAACCAACGATGTTCAGGCAGAATTACTCGGCAAGGCGCCGCATGCTGACTGCGGCAGCGGTGCTGTGTACGTGTGTTTTCCAGTTTGGGTTCCTGCCCTCGTGCGAAGGGCTGCTGACTACGTTCAATCCTGGCGACACTATTCTGGGTTCGGTCAGTGCCTTCGAAGTTGATCGGTTGTTTGCGGACACCCCCGATTGGGAACTGGATCCATCATGCACCGTCCCGGGGTTCGGATACATTGAGGGTAACACCGCAGGCGGATCGGGTGGAATCTGTGCTCCCGTGCCGCTGTTCCCCTAGCACCCCGGGGATCCGTCCTTGACACCCGCATCGCGTACCCGTTCCGGGTCCGAAGAGTGTGCTACGCTGGGGGGGGGCAGGCTGGAGTATGGCCATGCGCAAGTATGCCAGAGTGGCTGCGGTACTCACCGTGGGTGGGGTCTTGATGCAGACGGCAGGGTGCGCTACGACGTTCGGCCCGCTGCTGCTGAGCCTGCTCGAGAACATCGCCCTGAGTCAACTCGCAGCCGGACTAGGCGGAGCGTTCTAGGCAGGCCCGATGGCAGACGGTGGCGCGTGAGATCTGCGCGATGGTCTACGGGCTGGCGCTGGGGTGTGGATCTTGCCCTGGATGCGCACATGGCGCTCTTCCACGGATAACCTGGGCCACCTCGCTTGGCGCCTAATGAAGCATGACGAGTGGTGGGGATTCATGCCACGGCGGGGAGCAGCCGTTGTGCGGCTCAGCACCGCTCCAGTGATCCGAGCCGAATGAGGCGAAGGCTTGGTCAGCGTTGGAACCAGGCTGGTCGGTATGATGTGCGTTCTGGGAGTTCTTGGGGGCGATTGGATTCGACCGGGTGACCGAAAGGTTGGTGGCGTGCCGAGGTTGTCAGTTGGCCTCGTTAAACAACTGGCGAAAACCTTAATTGGCAACTACTCGTATGCCATGGCTGCCTAGAACTAGGTAGCCCGTTTCGCGGAGGACGCCCGCTACTCCACGAAACGACGTTAGCGGGCTAGCCGGCACGAATTGTCGAGCGCCGTGTCGGCGAAACAAAAGCTCGGCTGGCCGCTTCTGGAGCCTGTCGTTCGGCGCCAGCGGGGGCGAGACTCAAACGTACGACTACGCACGTAGAAGCCAGCCCGGACGCGCCTCGGGACGGGGGTTCGATTCCCCCCGCCTCCAGTTAGTTTATTGACTCCTATCCCGTTTTGGCAGATAATTAGGCAGAAAATTCTGCCTTGCCAAAGGGGATGATCCATGGCCAAGCGGGGACGCAAGCCCACCCACCACGTCACGTCAGACGGGGAAACCATCGTTGGTCTGACGATCCGCAAGAAACGGGGCAAGCAGGTCTTCATGCCCGTAGGTCTGGACTCCCCGACCTTCGGGACGGCAGACGATGAAGCGCTCGCCATCCACAAGTTCCGAGTTTGGCAGGGCAAGCAGAGGGGAGACCTTGAACCCCTCGATGACCCGATTGACTGGGGACTGAATGACGCCAGCAGGCGCTACTGGCGAGACCACTTCCGCAACCTGATCCTGAGCAACCCACGGCAAGCAGCCATCGAAATGGACTGCGAACCATTGGCGCTGCTCGCCCACGTTGAGGGTTTGAAACCACCCGACCCATCGGCCACCCTGACCGAATGCCTCGGGTTCTATCAAGCCAGACGAAAAGGGATCAGCGCTGAGGAAGCGAAGAAAGTTCGCAACGCTTGGAAGCTCTTCACGAGATCGGTTGCCCCAGCAACCACTTTGGAGCACGTGACCACGGGCGACGGTAGTCTCTTTGAGAAATGGATTGATGTCGTCTGGTTGCCCTTCGAGGATGAAGGCTCCCCAAAAACACTGCGGCACAAGATTGACAAGGTGAAACGGGTCATCCGGTATTGCCACGACAAGAAGCAGCGGGACAAAGGCAACTGCAAGGTATGCGCTCGGTCATCTACACCATGGCATATTGGCCAGCGTGAGCGGACGGGGAGGCGTTGGTTGGTGTCAGAGGGTGGCTTGGTCGAGTTGATTGGTCTTCCAGGTGGCGGGCAGCAGCGTGGCGGGGTCGTAGCCGC
>JAAEQG010001066.1 GCA_024231775.1 bacterium | reverse complement strand
TCGCCACGGGTGGAACCGTCTCGGCGGAGGGGCAGGGCTATGGTATCGGGAGTGGGCCGGGAGCGGGGGGGATATATGGCAGCCGCGCTGGCGGAGGCGGCCACGGTGGCGAGGGAGGCCAGGGGATTTTCGTGGACGCATTTGGCGGCACGACGTATGGTTCGGTCTATCAACCTGCGACCCTGGGGAGTGGGGCAGGCGACTATGCTTCGAGCGGCGCTGGGGGAGGCGCGATGCACCTGCTGGTCAGCGACACGCTCACCCTGGAAGGGATCATTTCGGTCGATGGAGAGTCGTCTGGCCATAACAATTATGGTGGAGGTTCCGGTGGCAGCGTGTGGATCGAGACCGGCGTTCTCACAGGCAGCGGCATCATCCGAGCCAACGGCGGCGTGGGGGGAAATGAGGGTGGCGGTGGGGGCGGCGGGCGCATCGCCATCTACGCCAACAGCAGCTACTTTGGCGGCGTTATGCAGGCCTATGGCAGTTTTGGTCGCGAGTACGGTGGCCCGGGAACGATTTACCTGGCAGGGTCGAACAAGTTGGTGGTGCACAACGACGGCAACGAGGGCCAGAGCGCCGGTCTGATCGCAGGGCAATACGAGTTTGACGCTATCGAGTTGAGCGGCTACGGCCACCTGACCGTCATCAGCCACACCTCGGTGCTGACGTTGAGCAACGGCACGCTCGTGGGGGATGGGACGGCGCGTTTGACCGGAGAGGGCATCATCGTCGCGCCATCCAGCTTTGACGTCGTCACAGCCACCATCGTCGTCGCGGGCGACCTGGTCGGGCCGGAGGCGATCACGATCGCCAATAGCGGGGGATTGGAACTGCACGCGCACACCCCCTTCCGCACCGGGGTGTATACTTTTACGGAAATGACCGCCGGACTGAGTGGGACGCTGCGGCTGGTTCCCTACGATGACGGCGACAGCGATTACGATGACGACTATGAACTAGAGTTGCGGGTGGAGACGCTCACTGTCGCCACGGGTGGAACCGTCTCGGCGGAGGGGCAGGGCTATGGTATCGGGAGTGGGCCGGGAGCGGGGGGGATATATGGCAGCCGCGCTGGCGGAGGCGGCCACGGTGGCGAGGGAGGCCAGGGGATTTTCGTGGACGCAT
>JAAEQG010001065.1 GCA_024231775.1 bacterium | reverse complement strand
GCCTTTCCTGGGGTTCGGCAGACCTCACCCCAGGCTATCTCATGCCGCCCGCAGACGGGCTCAGATCTCGCTGATGGAACGGCTCCAGTCTTCGCTGTGGGTGCCCGGCCGACCGTCGCTGATCAAAAAGAGCCACACCCATATCGTTTTCGTAGATCGCGGAGGAGAACTCTGCAGCCCATGCGCTGCTGATTTAGGCAACTAAGGTGCTTTGTTATGGAATGAAGCGTCGATTTAGGGAATGGAGTGGAACAAAAACGCTCGACCGGGGGGTGCTCACGTTGGGTTCACGAACAGAACCTCTTCAGCGCATACCGAGCTTCTTCATGCGCATCAGCAAAGCCGGGCGGGAGACCTCCAGCTGATGCGCCATGGCGTCGATGTCGCCGCCGCAGCGCTCGGCGCACTGTTCGATCTCCTCACGGCTGATATCGGAGGCCTTACGGACCAGGGGACAGGCATCGATGAGGGCATAGATGGTGGTGCGCGAGACGTTGAGCTCGCGAGCGGCCTGCTTCACAATCCAGTTGTTGGCGCGCAGCGCCGCAAGGAGCTCCTCTTGGCTCACCTCCTTGGGTAAGCGATATCGGCGACCCGCGGCGTGCTCGTCGGTCCGGACCACATTACCGCCCGCACCTTGCTCCACCTCTTTCAGGAGAAATTCAATCTCGGAATCGATTTGCATTTCCGAGCATTCGCGGCTCGCCACCGCCAGTTGGCGGACGATGTTGCCCAGCTCCCGGACGTTGCCCGGCCAGTCGCAGAGAGCAAGCCGGGCGACCAGCTCGGCGGGCACCCAGGGGGAGCCGTCGGGACCGGGGTCGCGAAGCCGATCCGCGTTCCCGACGGCCGCCATATCGTCGCGCAGGAAGTGGAAGAAGAGGCGTCCGAAGTCCTCGCGCAGCTCGCGCAGCGGCGGCAAGATGATCTTGTAGCTCGACAGCCGCTGAAGCAGGGGGAAACGGAACCTGCCGCCGGCGGCAGCGGCCTCCAGGTCGGCGTCGGTGGCAAAGATGAAGCGTACGTCCACGGTCTGGGGCTGCTGAGTGCCTACGGGCTGTATCTCCCCTTTCTCGAGGGCGCGCAGGAGGCTTACCTGGACCTCTGGGGGCGCCTCG
>JAAEQG010001064.1 GCA_024231775.1 bacterium | reverse complement strand
TTGGCTGTGCGCAGAAGAGGCCTCCCGGTCCTGTTGACCTGCCCCCGTCGATGATGCCATTGGTTGTGTCAGTCCTTTGTCGTTTCTGATGCTACTTGCGATACCCCAACGGCGCTTTCCGGAGGGGTTTTGAGGCCGGAGGCGTGGGGCAGAGCCCCCGCAAATGCTGGTACACTGACCGTGGTCGGCGCTGGCGTGTGGTAGGCACCGAAGCGCTCCGTACCGCAGACGAAGTCCACACTGTAAGCGCAGACAGGGCGGTCACTTATGACCGCCCTGTGCATCCGTCTGTGCCGTCTGGCACTCACGACCCCCAAGGGGAATCGGATTCCCACGCCAACGAATAATCGCTGTTGTAGATAGCGCCACAAGGGCTTATGAGGCAGAAATCGGGGTAAGTTTGACAGTAACTTTGACAACCGCCAGGCTCCAACGTTTGGCAGTTGTTCGGTATACCCTTGTCGGGTAGAATGCTGCCCATGACCCGACCACGGAGACCATACTACCGTCCCCTACTTCCTGGCGTCCCCGGTGACTACTGGCAGCCTCACTTCCCGCCATCTGTCACCTTTGCCTCAGCCAACACATTCGCATCAAACTCAGTCCCGCATTCGGGGCACCTTGGCTCGGGCAAGCCGCGAAGGTTGTAGCCACACTTCACGCACAGTCCCGTCCTCCGACGGCGGTGGCGACGGAGCGGGCCACGGACAAGGACGATGGTTGGGTAAGCCAATAGAAGAACGGACGGGCACGAGAATGGAACGCGGACCCACGTTCCTCGTGACACTCCGGTGCGCTCAGAGAAACATCTGAATCCTGCAAAGTCGAGGTCTACTTTGCGATTCGACTGGGCAGGCGAGCTCCAGATGATCTCGACGGCTCCCTTCGGAAACCAAAAGTGATACTCGCCAAGCCAGTGGCTTGGACCGCCTTCCTGAAAGCTCGCCGCCCAGAGCAAAGCGACTGGTACGGTTAGGAGAAGGCAAAGCGTGATGGCTACCTTGCGGATCATGGCCGCGACAATCGTAACCCTTTCCATGTAATCCTGCCAAGGTTCCCATCTGCCGAACCGCCAGCGCCCTCCGTTGGCAGTTCGGGGACAGCGACCGTCCCCGTGGGGTGAACCACCATCCGGGCCTTCCGCCCCGCGAAGGTACTTTGCCCACCGTCCCGAGCGTCCCACGCCGAGCGCACAGAGGCTCGTATCGACTTCTCAGTTGCGAACCAAAGCAGATTGATCCCTGCGACGTGAACGATCGCCTTGTACTTCAGGCGACCTGCGGACGTCAGGACGGCGCCGCCGAGCGGTATCGGGCCATGGCCTCTGGTATCCGCATGCTCATGAGCTTCGCCAAGACCTTAGCGGCCTATCGGACCGGCATCCTGGCGTACTACGATTACCGCATCTCGACCGGTCCCTTGGAGGGAACCAACAACAAGATAATACCGGGTTCGGTTTGAACGTGCCGATACGAGTTCTCTCCGCTCCGCGACCGTGGAGCAGCGGGTCAGCAAGATGGGCCGTCCGGCACAATGGGAAGGACCAGCCGCGGATTAGCGCGGATGGACGCGGATAGGGGTGTCTTCCAATCCGCGTTGATCGGTGTGTATCCGCGGCTCCATCAGTTCGATGCGGACTCTAATCGGCAAGCTCAAACTGTGTTTGGTATAAGACCATGAAGCGGCAGGCCCACGGCTTCCGCGACCAGGAGTTCTTCAAGCTCAGGATCCTGGCGCTTCATGAAACGAAGTACGCTTTAGTCGAATGAACCAAAAAAGATACCCGCCAGCTACGCCGCCGGCGGGTGATCAAAACGCGCAACACGTTTTTCTCGTAAGTTAGTCGAGAGTCCTCCGCACCTGGAAGGCTCCCATGTCGCGGAGATCGACATCTCCGTCGCCATCGAAGTCCACACACCGGCAGTCACCGGGAACCACAACGCCCGGACCGGCAAAGCAGGTCCGGAAATTCTCGGGATTCTGACATCCCTCCAGCTTGGTCCCAGCCGACGCTCCAAACGTCGAGACCGAAGTCGAACCGTTGAGCATGGACTCGCCCGTGCCAGTATTGGCGGTCTGCCAGATCGTCGCGACTCCTAAGAACATCGCGATACACGCCGCCAAGGGCAGCCCCACCAGAGCGTGTCGATACCACGCTGCCGGGCTTTGAAGCACGGGTTGGGGCACCAGAGACTCGATATCAACCGGGGTAGATGCGAAAACGCCCGCCTGATGGGCCTCGACGGCCTCGATCATCAGTCGGTCGAATTGGCTCGATCCCACGTTCATACCTGGTCCTCTGGTTCCTCCGCCATATCAGTCGCACGAAGGTGGGCGAGGCGCGGGACGAATCTAGGTTTTTTTCCGAAGGCACGCTTTCAGTTGGGCGACCACGGCTGACCAGCGGGTCCGGACGGTCGATTCAGGCTGCCCCATAGCCTGGGCAACCAGCGTCCAACGCCCGGCGACGAGATGCTCCACATGTCCGTAAAGTCTTTTGTCGTCATCACTTAGAGACTCCACACACTTCCGCAAGGCCACAACCTGTTCCGCCTGGATGAGCAGTTCGAGGCTTACCGGCGATTCGGCTTGGACGGAGGTCAGGTCTTCTCCAAGCTCGGAGGTTTCGACTTCCTGGGGTCTGCCCAGACGCCGAAGAGCGTCGGCGCACTTGTTTCGGGCAATCCCGACCAGGTACGACTTGACGTTGTCGGGGGATCCACGGTTCGGCTGACGGAGGGCGTGTACGAAACCGGACCATGCTTCGGAGGCCCGGGCGTCGAGGAAGGCGGGATCGCGCTCGCAGTGGGATCGGCAGAGGCGGAACACGACGTAGCGAACCAGGCGGTCATACCGATCCATCAGCGACCGGAGTGCGTCTCCGTCCCCCTCTTGAAGTCGCTGAAGAAGTGCGCCGTCGTCCCGCAGACTCTCAGCCTCGGCGTCGCGCCGCTGCTTCGCAGCGTCACCGTCGCCCTGGCAGTCGTCTGCTTCGTCGCGTTGCATCCGGTCCATTATCCAACCGGCGAATGGCGGGTCAACGAAAAGTATGCGGTAGGCTACTCTGTGGGGCCTGAGGGCGAGGTTACTCCAGGTAGACCTGCGCTCCAGGATGGATCTGGCCAAGTGCTGCGGCGGCGACCCGGAGCTTCTCTTCGTCCACGACCAGCGCCGGGCTGATCTCGACGACCGCGTCCGGCTCGCCATCGGATCGACGCGGTACCCCAACCCCGCAGGCTTCGAGTCTGTGGACGGCTTGGCGGATCATGTCCCTCTGGGCGGTGGCGGCGCTGTCCACTCCTTCGGCGTTCTTCACCGGGCTGAAGCAGTCGGTACGTTTCCGCAGCAGGATCATCACCTGGTTGGCCAAGGGCAAGGCGTCGAAGACAAACAACTCGAATTTGACCGCGTTGGGCTGATCGGGGAGGACCCGCTCGCCGGTGGCGAGTTCGACGTGGGCGACGCTCTTCTCCGCCCGATGCCAGGGCAGGGCAATGGCTTCGTCGCCGCCGGTCAACCGTTCGAGGAAGGTTCGAGAGAAGGCGTGAACCGCAATGCTCCCGGCGTCAAACCGGCGGTCTCCATCCGGGGTGCGCTGGTGGGCCAGCGCGGGAGGCAAGTCCGTGTACTCGATAACGCACACGCGACCGTCGACGCGGGCGAAGTTGCCGACTCGCTCGAGGTCGTCCGCCTTAGGCACAGCCACCGCAGACATCTCCGCCCCGGTCTGGCAATGCAACCCGAGAAACAGAGGGTCGATGGGCGCGACCAGCGGATTATCCACCTGGAAGTAGCTGAGCACCTCCACCCCGCGGCGCTTCATGTCTGCCAGCGCTCCGCTGGTGGCCAAAGCCAGCAAGCAACCACCATGCCCGTTCGGGGAGAGTGCCACCCGGTGCTTCTGGTCGAGCAGGATCCGGCCCTCGCGATCCACCGCGGGCATCACGCTCTGACAGAAGAACGTCACGTCATCAGGCGACAACCCGAAGTAGCTGCGCTCGGCGAAGTAGTCCCTGGTGGGCTGGTCGGTGGTTGGGCCGGTCATGACATACCACGGGATGGGCCGGCCACCGCGGCGTCCCGCTGCCAGAATAGCCTCGGCAAAGAGCTGAAAAAGCGGTTTGTTCATAACCGGGGAGATCGTGAACTCCCCCTTGGGCCGATCGAAGCCCAGGCGGGTTCCCTGCCCGCCGGCTACGGTCAGCGCGGCAACCTTGCCGCCGGCGACCAATTCCAGCCCCAACTGCTCCGCACGTCGGTAGTCATCCTCCTTACCGGGGTCGGGCTGGTCGGGAAGGGCGTCCACCGGCTCCGGATCGCCTGCAAGTGCCGCCGAAGGAGCGCTGCGAACGTGGGTGGGGATCAGGCGTTCGAGGGTGGAGAAGTCAATCTGAGCAATGTCTTCGAGGAGTTGACGTTGCTGCCCCGGAGCCAACTCGCCCCAGAAGGTAAACAGGTGTTCCTGGCCCCTGCGGGCGGTTTCGCTTCGCGCTGTGTCGGCGTTCATGCGGTTCCTCTCACTGATTGTCCCAAACCCCACCAGGGGGAGCAAAGTCTGAGTGCAGGTCGGTTCGATAGATATAGGAGGGGGGCGGGGTGTGTCAACGTGCGGAGTCGATCATGCAGGACTCGACAAAGCTCCCGGTCGAAGGTGAGGGTCCGCTGAGTAGGCGCGGGTTCATCGCCCGAGCTGGGGCGGCGGCGGCGCTGGGATTGACTGGGACGAACCTGCTCCGCGCGGGGGAGACACAGGACCTCGCCGGGAGTCCGGCTCAATCGAGTGGCGACATGTCCCGGGTGGTGGAGATCCGCTCGGACCACGTCCTTCGCGACCAGAAGGTCGATCCGCGGATACTACGCGACATGCTCCGTCGGGGATTGCTGGAGGTGACCGGGGCAGCCGACGAGCGCAGCGCCTGGCGCACCCTGCTCTCGCCGGACGACGTGGTGGGGCTGAAGTTCAACCAATCCGGGGCGGATACCCTGCGTACCACCCCGGCGATGGTGGGTGTGTTGGTGGCCTCCCTGACCGACGCAGGTTGGGACCCCAGCCGCCTCGTTCCCGTCGAGATTCCGCACGAGCTGCACTCGACCCTGGGCACGACTCCGCCACGCCGTGATTGGCTGGCGGAGGAGGTGCGGTTTGGTGAGGCAAGCGACCGGCTATCCGGGCTACTTGAGCAGGTGACCGCCATCGTGAACGTTCCCTTCCTCAAGCACCACAATATCGCGGGTATGACCTGTTGCCTGAAGAACCTGTCGCACGCCCTGGTAAAGCATCCCGGCCGCCTGCACGGCAACAAGTGCTCTCCGTACATCGGGGATGTGGTATCGCTCCCCCAGGTTCGCTCGAAGCTCCGTCTTCACCTGGTGAACGCTCTACGGATTGTGACGGACAAGGGGCCCGAAGCCGGCGCCAAGTACATCGTGGACCGCGGAGCACTGGTGATCGGGCTCGACCCCGTGGCCGTAGATTCACTGGGACTTGAAATCCTGAACCGCGTGCGGCATCGTGGTGGACTGGGCAAGATAGAGGATCGGCAGGGTGAGGTCTCCTACCTGGCCGCTGCGTCGGCGAGAGGGTTGGGGAACCGCGAGCTGCACCGAATCGATTATGTACGTCACCGATTGTGAGGCCCGAAACCGGCGAATCGGGCCATTGTCGCCGATCAGGCGAAGGGACCGGGTTGGGGGCGATTGACACGGATTGCTACATCAGCTACGATCTTGTGACGAGGTAAGACCGTTTCGGAGTTGAGAGTCTCGGATAGGTACGGACCGCACGGTAATCATACGAATCATAACTACGCTCGGTTCATTACTTGTCGTTAATCGACGAACGCACTGATTTTCATTCTTTCCATTCTCTCCGACTCCTCCGACCTGATGCTTCCGAAACGAACTCTTGCCGCGCCGGACATGGTGTGGGTGATGTCATCCACCCGCCAGTAGTCTTGCGTGAGGCAGTACAGAGTACGTTCTTCCGCACAAGATGAACGATTCGCGCAACTGGTATGGCCGATGGGCTGGCTACGCCGAGGGAGCGCGATGCGGGCGTCACGGTAGCGGAACGGGGGTGGGGTTAGATTTCGGAGTATGCTCCCGGGCGTCCGTCAATGTGACTGGACGATCCGCCGGGAGGTTGGTTAGAATGCCAAGCGTTGTGTTTGGTGCTACGTTGTCGGGTTTGGTATCGACGCGCTAGAGACGATTACTACGTCCATCGGCGCAGGTCCTGGACGCGCATTCATGATTCGGTCCTAATCCATCGTCGGCGTGGTCCATGCCTGATCGACAGCGGCAAGGTGCATTTGATGCACAGGAGGTGTCCGGTGAAACGGAGACGAGTGTTTGGTTTTACTCTGATTGAGTTGCTGGTGGTGGTGGCGATCATCGCGTTGCTGATCTCCATCCTGCTGCCGAGCCTCTCCCGGGCTCGGGAGTTGAGCAAGCGCCTGGTCTGCGCCTCGAATCTGAGTGGTGCGGGCAAGGCGTGCAAGATCTACTCGAGCCCGATGATCAACCCGGAGGAGGTTTGGCCGATTCCGGCGTTCAATCTCACCGCGCGCAGGACGTCGGGCGGCACGGGCATCCTGTATGCGGGGGAGATCTCGGACGACGACGGCGATCCGGATGCCGTCTTGGAGCAAGATCCGTCGCGGGTCACGCCGTCGGATGAGGGGGCCTCGGCGCTGTCCACTACGCGGGCGTTGTGGATGCTGATTCGCGCCGGTGACATCCAAGTGAAGCAGGTGATCTGCCCGAGCAGTGGCGACAGCCCGGATCCGGCTGACGAGATCGACATATACTACGACTTCCAGGCGATCGAGCACATCAGCTATGGGTATCAGGTTCCGTTCGGTCCCAACCAGACCCGCCCGTCGGAGAACCTGGACACGCGGATGGGCATGATGGCGGACCGTGGTCCGTACTACCCGGTGGGCAGTAGCGTCGCTGACTCACCAGAATCGGATGACGGTTTGGACGAAAACTCGGCTCCGCCTGAGTGGAAGGCGTTCAACTCGCCCAACCACGGGGGGCGTGGAGCCGGCGAGGGTCAGAACGTGCTCTTCCAGGATGGCCATGCCACCTTCGAGCGCAAGCCCATCGTGGGTGTGGACCAGGATAACGTCTACACCAACATGTATAACATGCAGAACTCCGAGGGTCGATGGTGGGGACGCGCGCCCCAGGACGACATAGCGCAGTGCTGGTTCCCAGGGGAAAAATCCTTGGGGAACGACGACGCCGACTACTCCAGTACCGACACGTTGATCTACCCGTAGAGTCGTCGGTGAGCTAGTTCTGTTATTCAAGTGCGCCGGCGGTTGGCATCTGGCCAATCGCCGGCGTTCTCATTGGGGGCGCGCGAACATGATTGGTGGGCGGAGATCATTAGTGGGCATCGTGCGGGGAGTTGTGGGTGTTCTCGAGCGCGAGCAGCGTTATCTGATGATCCGCCGCGTCCCCGGCATCCTGGCAGGTGGATCGTGGTGCTTCCCCGGCGGAGGGATTGAGGCGGATGAAACGCCGGGGGAAGCCATCGTCCGGGAAGTTCGCGAGGAGGTCGGGTTGGTGGTGACCGCTGATGAGCAGCTCTGGGAGTGGCGGCGGGGGGACGGGCGCCTGACCCTGTACTGGTGGCGGATACACTCCCCCCGGGGGATCCTGCGGCTCAACGCTGCCGAGGTGGACGCAGCCCGCTGGATGTCCGAGAGGGAGGTCAGGACCCACCCGTTGGTTTTGCGGAACAATGTTGTGTTCCTCGATCACCTGACGGACAACCATCGCCCTGCCTGAGTCTGTGTCCTGCCCCTCTTGCCCTCTGGCATGTGGTCCCCTCGCCCATAAGCGTACCGCAGGCCGCCCCGGCGACAGAGTTCCGATAACCTGTCATCCCACATGCCCTCCAGAATCATGTTTCGAGTCAAACTGGACAAGGCATCGCGCTATGTCCTACTGTGTATATAGTAGGGTCAAGGCGGTGTCTCGCTGCTTGAGGTGCGCGCGGGAACCCGGCGAACCCAACAGAACTCGTTGAATCTGGACTCCTGAGGGACTGGGGATGAAGCAAGTCGTACTACTGATACTCGCTGTCTTCGGACTGCAAGCCGATGTCGCCTGGGCGGGCGATACGGCGGGCTCGGCGGACCAGCCGCCATGCCTGCGCCTACGTGCCGGGATTGTGGAGACGGCTGAGGTTTCTGTGGGACCGTCAGGTTTCAGGGGCGAGAACCCGCGGAATGAGCGGATGGTGATGCAACTGGACGGTCCGATAACTCCGGCTCGGCGTCGGGCCTATGAGCGAGCCGGGATTCGACTCGGCGATTACCTTCCGGACCGGGCATATGTGGTTGAACTCGAGGGAGTTGATCCGACGGCTGCCCGATCATTACCGGGCGTGCGCTGGATCGGCCTGTATCGACCGGAGTGGAAGCTGGACCCAGCCATTGGTCGTTCGCTCCCAGCCCTGGATGCACGAGACCGCAGTGAGCGTTCTGCGTCAGGCACCGACCCGGCGTTGGCGGGGCGCCGGCGCCTGCTGCGCGCGGGCCTGGTGCAGGTCGTCGTGTCGCTGTTCACCGGTGAGGACCCCGGGCGGTGGGCCGGGGAGCTGAAAGGCCTGGATGGGGTGGAGGTTCTGGCTACGCAGTCGTCGCGGAGCGGACGGGGGTTGATTGACGCGGTGGTGCCGCTCCGGTCCCTGCACGCGGTTTCGGCGCTACCCGGGGTGCAGTTCGTCGAGGAGGCGCCGGTAGGCACGCTCCGCAACGACACCACGCGTTGGGTGGTCCAGAGCAACGTAAGTCTCTCGACTCCGCTGTGGACCCAGGGGTTGCATGGAGAGGATCAGATCGCGGGGCTGATCGATTCAGAGGTGTGGGAGGAGCACTGCGCCTTTGTGGACACCGAGCCGATCGGCCCGACGCATCGCAAGATCATCGCCCATCGGGGTGACCCCGGAAACCACTCGCACGGGACCCACACCGCGGGAACGTTGGTGGGCGATCAGGGCAGCCGAGGCGCGGCAGACCCCGTCGATGGGATCGCGTTTGCGTCAAAGGTAAGCTTCTCATTGTATTGGGATGTATCGGCGACGCCATCGCTCCTGTACCCGGACTTGGCGGCGGCTCATGTTGACGGTGCCCGGGTCCACAGCAATAGCTGGGGCGATGACACCACTGACGAGTACACGACCTGGTGCGAGCAGGCTGATCGGTTCTCGTACGACTTCGAAGAAAGCCTGGTAGTCTTCGCGGCGACGAACACAGCGACTCTGAAGACGCCCGAGAACGCCAAGAACATCCTCGCGGTGGGGGCCACCTATCAGGCTCCCAACCAGGAGAACAAGTACAAGGGCGGTACGGGTCCGACCTTCGACGGTCGAAGAAAGCCGGAGGTTTTCGCCCCCGGGTCGTCTATCGTATCGGCGTCCGCGTATGTCTCGTGCGGTACGAGCACGCTGGGGGGGGCGTCGATGGCGGCGCCGGCGGTGGCGGGCGTGGCTGTTCTTGTGCGGCAGTATTTCACGGAGGGGTTATACCCGAGCGGAGTGCCCGTTCCAGGCGATGCCCTGACCCCGTCCGGCGCATTGCTTAAGTCGACGGTCATCAACTCTGCCACGGACATGACCGGGGTGGCGGGCTATCCGAGCGACGACGAGGGTTGGGGGCGGATCCGGGCGATCGACACGCTGTACTTCGCAGGGGACGATCGGAAGCTGTTTGTCGCGGACGTGTTCAATACGAACGGTCTGTCCACCGCGGAGTTCGAGACCTACCACGTGAACGTCACCACGAATGCCGAACCGCTGAAGATCACCCTGGTGTTCACCGACCCTCCCGGTACCGTGGGGGCTGCGGACCCGGTGGTGAACGACCTGGACTTGGTGGTGACCGGTCCGCTGAGCGCGGGTTCATTGGGGGATTCGTACTTCGGCAACAACTTCTCCGCCGGCCAGTCCGCGGCTGGTGGCGCCCGCGATGACCGCAACAACGTCGAGCAGATCCACCTCTTGGCTCCCGGTCCGGGAGTCTACACCCTCGAGATTCAGGGCACAGCCGTGAATCAGGGCAAGCAGGGGTATGCCCTCGTGGTTTCGGGCGCTGTCGAAGCCGTTGCTCCGCCCTTGGGCAACGGGGACCACAACTTCGACAGCGACGTAGATCTGGCTGACTACGGCGAGCTGCAGATGTGCTTCACGGGAGTCGATCAGGGACCGATCCACGCGAGTTGCCAGCCTCTGGACCTTGATGGCGACCGCGACGTGGACGCGGCTGACATGGCAGCGTTCACCGCGGTGATGCTGGGTCCCTAGTCGGAGAGCGCTGCCGCGGACGACGCCGGAGAGTTTCTCCACCGGCGGCCTGTGGCCATTCGGTCGGGGCTGGGGCCTTATTCAGTTGTCAAAGAGCACGACGAGGTGCCAGGCGGATGCCTCGCGAAGCGGGCCACGCCGGTTCGACTCGTCCGAGTACCACACCGACTCGCTCAAACGAGAGCGCTCCGGGGTTCTCTACCACAAGTACATGGCGCGCGATCGGGAATGGGGGATTCTGAAGCGATCACCCGTTTTCCGGGTCTGGAGCGGCGTTTCTACGTGGAGTTGCGGGAATCCGGGCTGCGGCGGTTGCGCTGGGCGGTGGTCGAGCCGTGTTCCTCGCGGCTGCAGGCCAGGTATCTGTTCGACCGTTGCGGCTATTGGAAGAGAGGGTGAACATTTCACGCTCTTCCTGAGTCGATGCGCCAGTGGGAGGTAGAAAAAGTAGAATGTCCCCTTTTTTCTCTGATCTGGAGAGAGGGGACCAGAAAAGAGCAGCGTCCCCGCTGCGAACCTCGGCTACGCACGGGAGAGGTTGAGACGCAGCAGGTTGGCGAGGACCAGTTGATCGATCTCGCTGCGTCGCTCTGCAAGTTCGTGCCCGTCGGGCAAGGGCTGACCGGCGCCGGTGTCGGTCCAGACTTCGGCCCAGTCTTCGGCCCATTCGCCCGCGGGGTCGACGGCTGCGTAGGCCGCGAGCACCGCACGGTCGAGCTTCTCATGCGCCAGCCGTAGCCACGTCGGCCGCTCGTTGTAGAGGTTGGTCAGCGTGCGTTTTTTGAGTTGCGGATCCTTGGCCGCCGCGGCGTCGATCGCCGACTGGCGGATCAGTCGCCTGGCTTCCTCGCCGCTGACCCGGGCTACGTCGGCGAAGTCATCCTGCGCGTCGATCTGGGCGGCCAGTGGAGCGATCCATTCGGGCGGATTCAGCCAGCGCTCGCGCTGTTCGTTCAGTTCCGCCGCCGCTTCGGCGATGCGTTGATGCAGATATGACCCATGTAGCACAGTCGCCCTCGACTGCGGACCTTGGGCATCTATCCCAGCCGAGGGCGGCTGGGCTACGATGGCGTTCGTCCCAGCCGGGGGCGGCTGGGCTACGATGGCAGGGCCGTCAATCCACTCTCGCCACAACCACCGGTATTCGTCTTCATTGCGAGCCAGCCCCTTGCGCACCGGGTTGTGACATATGTATGCCACCTTCTGTTCCAGGCTCTCGTTACGGCGCAAGATGTGGTCAAAGGACTCGTCCTGCCAGACGGAACCCTTGCGGTGCAGGGCTTTGTTGATGCTGTGAGCCGAAGCCCCCTTGATGCCGCTCATAATCTCGCTAAGCCCGTAAGGGCTCCCGTGTTTATCGAGCAACGGCGTGAAGATCAGATGCACATGATCCGGCATGACCACCAATCCGTGCATCCAGAGCTTGCTGCCGTTGTCGTGCAGGCAATGTTTGACCACAAGATCGCGCACGGATGGTGGCAGCTCCCAGCGTTGGTGGGTGCAGAACGTAACAAAGACCGGGCGACAACCGGGCTGAATATGGGGGAGATTGCGCCGGTAGTGCGCCTTGGCGGGCTTGGCCTCATCGACCGGCGGCACAGTCGCCCGTGAGCCCTGGACATCCTCCGGTGGCACAGTCGCCCTCGGCTGTGGGTCTTGGGGATTCATCCCAGCCGAGGGCGGCTGGGCTACGTCGGCATCCGTCCGAGCTACGTCGGCGTTTCTCCCAGCCGGGGGCGGCTGGGCTACGTTTAGCGGCTCCGAACCCGGCGGCCAGGGCAGCGGGAAGGTCTCGAAACAGGTCGTAGGGGTGTAGCGCGGCCGGTCTTCGAGCTGCGTACCCTGCCGCAACGCCCACAGCTCGTGAATGCTGCTGTGCAGGACGCCGAAGAAGTAGTCGTCCGAGCGAGCGAAGACGACGATCTGGCCGTCTGGCAATCCCTCACCATCAAGGAACACAAAAAGCCGATGCTTCGCTACTCTCGCAGTTCCAATAAACCGAGGTAGTAACGCAAGCTTCGCCCGCAATTCCGGAACAGGTCGGGCGTGACGCCACCACAGTTCACGTTCGAATCCCGTGCGGACTTTGTCGCGTGCAGGCTTGACCACCGCCACCACTCGCTCGAAAGGTGCCTCGTATTGGGCGGCATCGATCTCCAGTTGTTCAGCCCCAAAGTCAATGATCCACTCGCCGCGCTTTCGGCGCGTGATGTCAAGGCCATTGACCCAGCGTGACAATACGTCCGCATTGCTGCGACCATTCGGATTACCCCCTCTGGCAAGTAAGCAGCGGGCTGATTCCCAGTTGAGATCGAACTTCCCTTTCTTCATGCCTCCGATGAAGCTCTTGCCCTTGTTCTCGTCGAGTTCCACTGCACTGGTAGTATGCACGTCTCCGACCAGATTGGCGTATATACGCGTCACGGGCCTTCCATCAAGTCGCGGCTCTTTCGCAGAGAGTCCGCAGAAACCGACGATTGACACATGGACCGCGGCGCCGTCGAGAATCCACTCGCGGTCGGACCAAGCCATGAAGATGTCGGCCGTATGTTTGATGCGTTCGAGGACCGTCCGGTTCGCCCCGCCGCGAATGCCCTGTGTAGCGAGTAAACCACAGCGGGTGTGCGGCTTCTGCTCAATCGCGCGCCGAGCCAGTTCGAACCAGTAGCAGCAAAGGTCCGAGGTATTGGGGAGATCGAACGACTCATACATTGCGTTGATGTACGCATCCGGGAGTCCGTTCTGCCGAAATACCTTTGACCCCAAGAAGGGCGGGTTGCCCACGATGAAATCTGCCTCGGGCCAGCCCGCCGGCCGAGCTTCGATCTGTTCATGTGGCACAGTCGCCCTCGACTGTGGGGCTTGGGCATTTGTCCCAGCCGGGGGCGGCTGGGCTGCGTTGGCATCTATCCCAGCCGGGGGCGGCTGGGCTACACGGTCTAGAATCGCGTCGCGGCATTCGATGGTTTGGAGCGGTTCCAGGATCGGGTCGCGCGGGACGTTGAAGCCGTTGTCGCGCATCCACTGCAAATACCCGATCCAGATGACCACCTGGGCCAGCTCGGCGGCGTAGGTGTTGATCTCGATCCCGTGAAGCTGGGTCGGGCGGACCTGCGGCAGCAGCCCCTCGCCGATCTCGCCGCCGGCTGCGAAGGTGATGACCTCCTTCTCCAGGTCGAGCAACTGCTGGATCGCCACATACAGGAAGTTCCCCGAGCCGCATGCCGGGTCGAGAATGCGCACCGTGGCGAGCTGCTCCTGAAAACCCATGATCCGCTTGCGGATCGTCTCGTTCACCTTGCGTTTTGTGGCGGTAGTTTTCACTTTGCGGCGGCGGTCGATCTGCTCGGCGACGTCCGCCTGCACCGCGGCCCACTCCCGCCGCAACGGGCGCATGATTACCGGCTCGATGACGAGCATGATGTCGTCGCGGCTGGTGTAGTGGGCGCCGATCTGGGCTCGCTTGCTGGGGTCAAGCGAACGTTCGAAGAGCGTGCCGAAGATGGCCGGCTCGACCGCGGACCAGTCCTGCTCGGCGGCGGCGTGCATGCTGACGACTTCGGCTTCGTCTAGCTCGAGCGCGTCGGTTCCGTCGAAGAGCCCGCCGTTGAAGTGGGCGATTTCGTCGGCGCCGAAGTCGCCACCGGAGCGCATCTTCGCGAACAGGTCAGTCAGCAACGGAGTTAGGCGCGCCGGATCGCGCTGCCCGCGTTCGAGCAGGGTCTTGAACAGGTCCTTCGGGAGCAGGCCAACGTCTTCGGCGAACAGGCAGAACATGCACTTCATCAAGAAGTGCGCGGCGTCGTGCGGATCGTGTCCGCGGTCGCCCAGCCCCAGGGCGATCTTGCCGATCTGCTCGGCGACCTGCTGGGTGACCTGCTCGGTGGTGAGCGTCGGCTTGAAGGATTCGGGATCGGTGAAGACGCGGCGGAGCTTGTCGAGGTTTTCCGGTTGGTCCAGCTCGGCGAGCGGGATGCAATGGACGACCTTCTTTGTACCGGTGAAGTTGGTGTGAATCTCGGTCTGGGCGATGTCGCAGACGACCAGTAGCGGCGGGTTTTCGAGGGCTTCGCGGTACTGGCAGACTTGGCGATAGGCTTCAGCGAGGTTCTTGTACTTCCCCTTACGCTTGTATTCCCAGGCGAACTTGCTGCGCCACCATACGTCTGCGAAGCCGCCATCGCCCTTCGAGCCGGCGGAGGCGGGGCCGGTGAGCTTCTTCACGCCTTTCTCGAAGGTATACTCGGCGCCGGTGGCGTCGTGCTCGGCGGGTGTCGGCTGACCGAGCAGCCGGCAAAGGTCAATGAAGTGCTCTTGGCTGGCGGCTCGCTCGGGGAGTTTCGAGCGGGACCACTTGGTTACGAATCGGGCGGGAGTGAGTTCGACGGTCATGTCAGGTATTGTGTCGTGATGGTCCGGTGCTGTCCATACATCTGACGTTGAAGCGGGGACGCAGGTCCACAGACTCGTGGATGTATTGTATGCCGTGGTAGAACTGCATGAGCAGATTCCCCGAGCCGTCGTTCGCCTGCACGAAAGACCAGCTGCGCCCCGTCGCGACTCCTCGTTTCGACTCTCGTCCCGCTTGACGTCTTGACGCCCGACGCTGGGTTACCCAATCACCCTACAGCAGCCCGTACTTCTGCAGGCGATAGCGGAGTTGATCGCGGGAGAGCTTGAGCAGCGAGGCGGCGTGGGTCTGGTTGCCGCTGGTGCGGTCCAACGCCTGGCGCACGAGCTGCTCCTCGACGCGGGCGAGGTCGGCTCCGCCCGGCGGGAGCTGTAATCCGGCGATGGCTTCCCCGGGTTGTTCCGCAGCCCGGCCGAGCACCAGATCGCCGGCGTCAACATAGTCGTGCTTGCAGAGCAGCACGGCGCGCTCGACGGCGTTGCGCAACTCGCGCACGTTTCCCGGCCAGGTGTGAGCCATCAGCTTCTCTTCCGCACACGCGCGGATTTCGGTGATCGGCTTGCGGAACTCCGACGAGAAGCGGGCGACGAAGTGCTTAGCCAGTAGCATGATGTCTCCGCCCCGCTGGCGCAACGGAGGCAGGGGCAGGGGGATGATGTTCAGTCGATAGTAGAGGTCCTCGCGAAACTTCTCGGTGGAGACGAGCTTGTCTATGTCCCGATTCGTGGCGGCGATGACCCGCACGTCGAC